>JAHZHY010000031.1 GCA_019420045.1 Clostridiales bacterium | reverse complement strand
GGATTCCCCAGCAGATCTTTGAAGTTTTCTGTCCCAATTCGCCTCGTCTCCCCATTTCCCCTGCCAAAGACATAACCCAGACTGATGACAAAGGGGATGATATAAAAGACGCACAACCCGGCAAAGCCCGGCAGAATGTAAAGCAGTCCCCGATTTCCTCCCCGCTTCACAAGCCCATCCCTCCTTTTTTATTCATTCAGCCGGATAAAGAGTGCCCAGCGAGCTTCTTCCAATGCCTCCTCCAAAGTACCCTGGCCATTGAGCCAGTTTTCAATGGGCGGGAACAGGTCCTCTTTCAATTTGTACATATCAAAGACCCAGTCCACTTCTTCCATCACCTGCTCCATGTCGTTTTTCCAGCGCTGGCCTGTTTCCTCTGTTCCGGCCGCCTGTTCCAGCACTTGCTCCCGGGCCTTCTTTTCCATGGGATAGTTAAAGTTGATCCGGGAAGCCTGGCATTCTTCCGACAGCAGCCAGGACAGGAAATTCCAGGCTTCCTCCGGGTTTTCACTGCTGCGGGGAATGAGCAAGAACTGAGCGCTGGTGGCCGTGCGGTTGCTGCCCTTTTCTCCGCAAAACAGAGGAAGATAAGAAATCTCCCCGCCGATGGCTTCCCCATCGTTCTGGTATTTCGCAGCGCTGTCCTTGGGGGCCTGATTCAAAGTGCGCAGGTTGGTGTGCAGGATCACATTCTTTTCCTGGGTGCCGAATCCCTCCTGGAAAAAGCAAGGGCTGTCCCATACCTCTTTCAGCTTTTCCAGCAAGTGGATAAACCAATCCTGCTGAAGGTTTACTTCCCCGGTCTCCGGGGAGATCAGATCGGGCATATTGCTGATGAGGATGCGGATCAGCAGCCGCTGGCGGGACACATCCTGAAACAGCACGGTATCCGGGGCCTTTTCCTCCAAAACCGGCACCATGTCCAGCAGCTGGCCCCAGCTGGTTTCCGTCCCGATCTCCAATCCCAGCCGGTTTGCCAATTCGGTATTGAGCTGGGCGCAATAATAGGCTCCGGTGAGTGGGATGAAAAACTGTTCTTTCCCCACCCGGCTTCCTTCCAGGGCCGCCGGGGCCAGCTTCTCATCCAGTCCGCTCTCTTCCAGCAGCGGGACCAGATCGATGAACAGATCGGTGCGGCTGATGCTGTACACATCGGTCTGCTCCCCTCCCATCCACAAAAGATCCCCCACATCTCCCGCCAGAATCCGGGTGTTCTGCTTGGTGAAATACTGGTCTCTGTCGGCGTGGGAGCCATAGTCCTTGTAGGAGGTATAGGTGTAATCATAAACCACCTGCCGGCCTGGATTTTCCCGCATATACCGATGGATGGCTTCTGCCATCCAGGAATCATAATAGGGTGCTGTGAGGGTGATGGAGGAAGTGATCTCCTGAGGCGCCTGCCACTGAGGCCGGTAGACTGTATCCACCATGCCATACCCCTCCTGGGCGGCAGTGGCGAGGCACACCGACCCATCGGAAAGCAGTGCAAAATTGGCCACTGCGCCATTGGTCTGGGCGTGTTTTGCCAGGTTGAATACTTCTTCTCCCCCTTCTCCGTTTTCCGCCGAATAGGCCCGAATGCCCGAAGTATCCAGCAGCCATGCCTGTTCTTCCCCGGTAAACATCTGGGTGGGGATGCCCTGGACAGGGGCAGAAAAGATTTTTTCCCCGGTCTGGCCGCTGATCCGGCATACCTGAAGTCCTCCCTCGGCGGAAAAGAGCCGGAACAGATCGCCCTGGGGGCCTACGGAAAAATCCACCGCTTCCCAGGTATCGATCCGCTGCCCGCCAGCGTCAAACACCTGCACTGTTTTCCCTTTTGCCCCCTGGATCAGAAGCTTTTTTCCCCAGGATTGCATTTTGTTCACCGGCAGATAGACCCCTTCTCCTGGCTGTCCTGCAGGAATGGGAGACAGGCCCTCCAAGCCGGAAAGGGTAATTCTTTCTCCCGCTTCCCCTTCCGGGGAAAAGCGCTGCACCCAGACCTCACCGGTTTCCTCTCCGGCATAGAGCACGATCCACTCCCCGTTCTCCCCCAGACAGAGAGCCGACGGCCGGTTTTCTCCTTCTTCCAATCCATCATAGGCGGCAATAGCCCGGGGCAGAGTGGCTGCCGGTTGGTGGGTGGCGTAATCCAGCACCTGATCTTTGGAAACCACCATCAGCTGGTCCTCCCAGAAAAGCAAGGTGCCGTCCAGCCAGTATTCCACGGGCCGCTCATGGGAAGAGACGGTGTAGCTCATTTCCAAGGAGGCATTTTCCGCCTGCTGGGTCTTGGGCGGCTGGGTTTTTCCCTCTTCCTCCCGGCTGAAAAAGAAAAACAATCCCCCTCCTCCGGCCAGAAGAACCACCAAAAGGGCAACCAGTCCCGCCAAACGCAGTCGTTTGTTTTTCAGCATCTCTTTTCCCGCCTTTCTTTTTTATGATATATTCTGGATATACAGCCATTGTATCACACAATTTTGAATATTGTCAAAAATAAAATAGTAATTATTTTTATAATCAATACATATATATTATTTTTATATTGTTGACAACACAAAAAGCAGCCGGCCGGAAACCAGCTGCCTTTTCAGACCACAGGGGCTCTTGATATCTGGCAGGCTGTCTGCTACTCTTATAGGAAAGAGGCCCTGTCTGCCCTTCGGCCCCCTTTTTTCCAGGGTCTCCCGCCGGAGGCGGCGCAAAAGACAGCGGCAAACAATGCAGCAATGCAGGAAAGGAACTTCAAAATGGAATACAACAAATACATCGGAGAAATGGGTGTGGGCGATGAAGTCCAGGGGTTTTACATCTTAAAAAGCGCCTTCTCCAAAACAACGGCCTCCGGAAAGCCCTTTCTCAGCGCCTCCCTGTCGGACAAAACCGGCTTCATCGATGCCAAAGTCTGGGATTATTCCGGTCCCATTGACAGCAAAGAAGAAGGAAAAGTGGTAAAAATCCGGGGAGAGGTCTCGGAATACCGGGGCACTCTTCAGATCACCGTCTCCCAGATCCGCCTTGCATCGGAAAACGATGTGTATGACCTGGCGGCTCTGGTCCCGGTGGCCCCCATTGATGTATCCCAGGAGCTGGAGCAGGTGGAAAACCTTGTGGCCTCCATCCAGGACCCGGACTACCGTGCCATCTGCCAGGCCATGCTGCGCAGGCATGTCGCCGCTTTTCAGAAGATCCCTGCGGCCAAAAGCGTGCACCACGGTTTTCTCTCCGGCCTTCTGATGCACACAGGATATATGCTGCGGATCGCGGATTTCCTGGCCGGTCTTTATGCCGACATTCTGGACCGCAGCCTGCTGCTGGCCGGAACTCTCCTTCATGATTTTTCCAAGGAGACAGAGTTCACCTTTTCCCAGCTGGGGTTGGTCACCGGCTATTCGGTGCAGGGAGAACTGCTGGGCCATCTGGTCATGGGCGCCCAGGAAGTGGCCCGGACAGCCGAAGAGCTGGGGATTCCCCAGGAGAAATCCCTGCTCTTGCAGCACATGATCCTTTCTCACCATGGCGAACCGGAATTCGGCGCTGCTGTCAAACCGATCTGTGCCGAAAGCGAACTGCTCTCCTACATCGATATGATCGACAGCCGGATGGAAATTTACCGGGAAGCCTTCCAGCAGCTCTCGCCGGGCCAATTCAGCGGCCGTATTTTCGCTTTGGACAAGCACATCTATCGCCACAAATGATCTTCTGTCGTGCAATCAAAATGGCGCAGGCCCCCATGGACCTGCGCCATTTTTGTTTGTTTACTTTTCCCCTTCTTCCCGAACCGGGAGAGAAGCAAACGGCTCCACAGTAACATCATTGACCGAAGAGATGCTACCGTCCAAATAGAGGGAATATGTTCCGTCGGCATGGCGGATGAGATAACTCCCCTCCGGCAGACCTCTATAAATCTTATGTCCATCTTCCTCAAGCGGAGGAAGGCCCTCCGGCTGGAAATGCACCAGATAGGAGCAGATGTAAAGCACCACCATCAGACCCATCAGAATACGCTGCACCACCTTGCTCTGCTTTTCCATAAAGGAGAAATGTTCTCCCATCTGAAAACGCTGGAGAATGACATGGCGGTGGGAACTGGCCAGGGCGGCGATGCCCTCCGGCATGGAGTGCTTTTCCCGGGCCGCCCGATAGGTGCCCAGCAGCATTTCATAATAGTCGTCCTGCTGGGCTGTGTCGATTTTTTCCAGCACAGAAAAATCACACCGCAGTTCCAGCAGCTGATCCATCTTGTTTTTAAGCAGCCACAAAAAGGGGTTCCACCAGAACACGCAGCACAGCAAATAGCAAAGCAGCTTGCTCCACTGATCCCGGTTGCAAAAATGCTGCCATTCATGGAGCAGGATCAGATGCAGATCCTGTTCTTCATAGTCTGCATCCGGCAGAAAGATCACCGGGCGGAAAAAACCGACCACATAGGGCGTCCCTTGCCCTGCTGCCAGGCGCACCTGTCCCCGGAACCCGGGAATCCAGCTTTGCACCTGCTCCATCATCTCCTGGGGAATGGAGGGACACTGGGCCATATAGCGGCCGTGGCGGGCCCATTGCCAAAGGAAGCGCCCCAGCAGCAGCGCCGCCCCTGACAGCCACACAAACAAAAACACATCCCCTGTTTCAATGGAATGTCCTCCCAGCTGGGCAAGGTGGATACGAAATCCCCGCTGCACCCAGACCAATATCTTTCGCGAGCCTACGATCTGGACGAACGGAAGCTCAATGGGAAACACCAGGCGCAACACGGCCAGAAAGACAAACAGGCACAAAGGCTTCAGCCCCAGACGCACCATCCAGGATGTTTTCCGGCAAAGCAGCCAGAGCACCACCGAAAACAGGCTGCAAAAAAAGACAGCATTGGTAAAAGAAAATAGATCCAACAGGGTCCACCGATATATAATCTCTACATTATCATAGTCCATCCTTTCACCTACCATTGAACCAATTTACTTATTACTATCATTTTTCTTGCCCCATCTGTCAACCGATTCCCCCCCCCTTA
>JAHZHY010000310.1 GCA_019420045.1 Clostridiales bacterium | reverse complement strand
CAGCTGCCCGGATGCAAACACAAATTTGCTCACGGCGGTATTCCCCACAATAAAAGAACGCATCTTTATTTCCTCGTAGGGCTGGCCGGACAAGGCAGCCAAATACACCTGAATGGTAAAGCCATGAGAAACCACGGCTACAGTGCCCTGGGGATTATCCTCTACGATCTGCTTTATGGCCGAAGTGATTCGGTCATAGACCTGGCGGCTGCTCTCCCCGCCGGGAGCCTGGAACCGGGCGGTATTCTCTTCCAAATCCTGCACCGCCTGGGGAAACAGCTGCCGGCACTCCTGCCCGGTATGGCCCTCCATCTCCCCCAAATCGATTTCATTGAGAAGGGGCATGACCTGGACTTCCAGTCCCCGACCCTTGGCCAGAGCCTCACCGGTCTGCCGGGCCCGCTGCAAAGCAGAGACATAAATTTTGTCCAGATGCACCTTTTCAAAGCGCCGGGCCAAAAGAGCAGCCTGAGAAAGCCCTCTTTCATTGAGAGGCACATCCATACTGCCCTGGAACACACCGGCCAAATTGCTGTTGGTGGTGCCGTGGCGAATCAAATACAAAGTCGTCATAGATCAACAATCCACCCTACACCTTACAGGCGGGAGTTGCCAAAGCCAAAGACAGCCAGAGTCCCCGGTCCGGAATGGTTGCCGATAATGGGGGTCAAAAAGCGGATATCCACCCCTTTGGGATTCATCTGCTCCTTCACCAGCCGGGCCAGCTCATCGGCATCCTCCCGGCAATCGGCATGGCAGATATAAATGGTCTGCTCCTGGGGATTGACCACATGCTCTTTGGCCAGCCGGGCCAGCTCGGCGATGGCCTGACGGCGGCCCCGCACCTTGCTCAGCGGCTCCAGCTTTCCCTCATCACTCACATACATCACCGGTTTGATGCCCATGAGTGTACCCAAGAACGCGCTGGAACGGGACAGCCGGCCGCCCCGATACAGATGGTTCAGGTCGTCCACGGTGAAGAAATGACAGATAGTCTTTTTCAGCCGGGGCAGCGCTTCATCCACCAGCTCATCCAGGCTCATACCCTGCTGCTGCAAGCGAGCCGCTTCCATGACGATCATGCCCTGGCCGATGCCGGCGGCCGCCGTATCAAAGGAAATCACCCGACGGCCGGGGTATTTCTCCATCAACTCCTGTCCCACCATGAGGGATGTATTAAATGTGCCGCTGAGTTTGGAAGAAAAGCCGATATAAATCACATCCAGCCCTTGCTGAAGAGCCTGCTCATAGGCATTGGTAAAAGTGGGAATATCCACCTGAGTGGTGGTGGGCATCAGTCCACTCCGCAGCCGCTGGTAAAAGTCCTTGTGAGGCACCGTTTTGCCGAAATCGTCTTTGATTTCCTTGCCATCGATGACGATGCCGTGCTCCAGCCAGCCCACATTGTTTTCTGTCATCCACTCCGGTGTCAAGTCGGTGGTGGTATCGGTAAAAATCTTATAAGTCAGTTCCATTTGTTCTCTCTCCTCTTTCCCGCCGGTTTATTCCAGTGTTTCACCGGCGTGGGGATGTTTCTTTTAGATCAAATACTTTTTTATTTTACCACACAGAGCCTCAGATGTCGAGTTTCATATAGCCTTCTTTGACCCAGCCGATCCGGCGCAGCAGCCGGTCCATCAGCAAAGCCGCAATGGCGGGAAGGACAAAATGGACCAGCGCAATGAGCAAAAAAGTTTTTGTGGAGTAACCCATCACGGCCAACGCGCCGAATTGCCCCACCAGGCCGCTGGTACCCATGCCGGCGCCGGAGGCGTTGTTGGTCATGCCCAACAAGGCGGCGCTGACGGCGCCGCACAGGCCGCTGGCCACCGTGGGAGCAATCCAGATCTGAGGGTGGCGCATGATATTGGGCACCTGGAGCATAGAAGTGCCCAGCCCCTGGCTCAGAAGGCCGCCCACACCGTTTTCCCGCAGAGAAATGATGGCGAAGCCAATCATCTGGGCGCAGCATCCCGCAGCGGCTGCACCGGCCGCCAGACCGCTGAGATTCATCATGATGCACAAGGCCGCCGAACTGATGGGCAGGGTGAGCACCATTCCCACCACGATTCCCACGATAATTCCCATGGGCAGCGGCTGCAAGGTGGTGGCTTCGTTCACCAGATCACCCAGCCAATACATAAAACTCTGCACATAGGGTCCCACAAAACCGCCGGCCAGGCCACCGGTGACAATGGTGACAAAGGGGGTGATAATGATATCCACCGGCGTTTTCTTGGACAGAAGCTGTCCCAGCTCGGCGCCCACCACGGCAGCGATGAATGCGCCCACCGGTCCGCCATTTCCACCTCCGGCCGCATAGCCGATGGCACCGCAGGAAGCCGCCGAAAAGATCACCAGCGGATCGGCCTTCAGCCCATAGGCAATGGCTACGCCGATGGCGGCGCCGATCACCGGGGATTTGGCCCCCATCACTTCGGTCACTGGAGCCAAAAAGGAAAGAGGGGAAAACTGGGCCAGCTGGGAAATGATCAGTCCGATGATCAGGGAGGAAAAAAGTCCCAAAGCCATGGAACCCATGGCATCCACAAAATACCTTTTGAATATACGCCCCAAAATCGAATCGTTCTTCTGTCCGGCCATCATGCTGCCGCCTTTCTTTTTTCTTTTCTTCTCGCTCAATTCCCCTATTGGAATAAGCCTTTTTATCATACCATATCTTCCCGGGAATGCAAGGCAAGGCGGCTTTTCTTCCCCTGATTTGTGCAGGATATCCTCTTTTATTTTGATGGTTTTATGGTATGATGGTATCAGACTGTCCCAGCAACCCTTATGACGAAAGGAGATCACATGAAATCCATTACCCGGCGAATCGTCGCCTCTTTTTGCGCTCTGGCCCTGTCAGCGGCCTTTCTGCCACTGCCAGCCCGAGCAGAAACCTTGTCTTATTCCGATTCCTACGACATTGCCAATGGCCTGCGTTATACCGTAGCCTCTTCGCAAAACGGAAGCCTGCGCCAGCAGTCCTTCCGCCTGGAATACACCCCCGGCAGCGATGTGTTCCCCATTGTGGCCTACGGCAGCAAGCTCTATGGCAAATCCTCCATTGAGGAGATCGTGGATTATGTAGAAAACCAGGGGCAAAGTGTCTATGGCGCAGCCAATGCGGACTTTTTCGTTCTGTCCACCGGCCTTCCCTCTGGACTTGTGGTCAACAACGGCCGTCTGGTCAGCTCCGACGGCATGTGGAATGCCGTGGGTGTCAAATCCGACGGACGCATGATCGTAGGCGCTCCCCAAATGGCCATGAGCCTTTATTCCTCTATCACCGGCGATTATCCGGTGTACGCTTTAAACAAGCAGCGCTCTGATGCGGGGATCTACCTGCTCAACAGCGATTTTTCCTCTCAGACCCGCTCCTCCGGCACCGGTGTCAATGTGGTGCTGACCCCGGTAAACAACGAACCCTTGAAAATCGGTCAGGAGAAACAGTTTGTGGTCACCGCCGTCAACCGGGATGTGTCCGGTTCCACTCCTATCGGTGAAAACGAATACATTCTCACCGCCAGCAACGCCTATAACAACCGGGGCTACACCATCTCCTCCCTTCAGGTGGGAGAAACCGTCACTTTCAAAGCCAATGTATACAATGAAGACTTCGCCGATGTCGTCTATGCCTGCGGCGCCGGAGATATGGCGGTCAAAAATGGCGTAATGCAGTCAGGGCTCTCCTCTTCCAGCGACCCCCGCACCCTTCTGGGCGTTCGCCCGGATGGCAGCGCCGTGGCACTGGTGGTGGACGGCCGCCAGGAGATCAGCCAGGGCATGAGCGTGAAAAACGCCGCTCAGCTTCTGGTGAACAAAGGCTGCACCAATGTGGTCAATCTGGACGGCGGCGGTTCCTCTGCTGAGGTAGTGCGCCAGCCCGGCTCCAAGGAAACCGAAGTAGTCAACAGCCCCTCGGACGGCTCTCTGCGCAAATGCGCCAACTATCTCCTCTTTGTCAATACCGCCACTCCCACAGGAGAAGAAACCGGCGCTTTCATCTATCCTCACAGTGTGGCCACTCTCTCCGGCGCTCAGGTCTCCCTGGGAGCCAACACCTTTGACCAGCATTATTATCCTGTGTCCTCCTATTATTCCGGCTTCCGGGTGACCTCTCCCACAGAGCAGGCCCTGGAAGGTAATGTATTCACCGCGCCTCAGCAGGCGGGAGAATACCTGATCTCCCTGGATCATGAAACTGCCACTTCCATGCCGGCTTCCATCACGGTTTACCAGCAGCCCGACCGGGTGGTGGTAAAGAACAAAAGCGGCACTACCGTCACCTCCCTGTCCATGGATATGGGAGAATCCATCGATCTGGACATCGATGCCTATGCTCAGTCCCGTATTCTTTATGAACAGGACAACCTGTTCACCTGGCAGGTGACGGGCAACGCTGGTACCATCACCCAGGACGGCGTATTCACCGCTTCCAAAACAACCGGCGCTTCCGGAAATATCGTCATCTCCCACAATGGCTTCTCCATGTCTATCCCAGTGAAAGTGGGCAAAATGCCCTCCATTCTGGAAGACTACGAAGACGATGTGACCTATTACGCCACAGCAGATACCCAGGACATCTCGGCCAGAGCCCAGGTGACCCATTCTTTGGATCAGGTGCGCTATGGCAGCGGCGCTCTGTACATGACCTATAAAGGCGCCTCTTCCATGGACAAGGCCCATGCCGCTGTCTTTACCGCGGCTTCTTCTGTCAAGCTTTCCGGCGCCAAGAGCCTCACCTTCTGCGCCAAAGCATCGCCGGGCAAATCCATGTATATCAATTTCCTCACCAGCAGCGGCTCCACGGTGCAGCGGGCCTTCTATGCCGGTGAAGACTGCACTCTGGTCACAGTGGAAGTCCCCTCCGGTGCCACCGCCGTCAAGGGCTTCAGCACATCGGTATCCCCCGGTCAGTCGGGCAATATCTACATCGACCAGCTGGTGGTGCATTATGCCGCCGCTCAGCCTGATGTAACCCCGCCGGAAATCACCATGCCGGACAGCATCACCTCGCAAGCCTTCTCCGCCACCGTCAAGGACGCCACCGGCTTTGCCATTTCCTCTGGCAACATCGCCCTGACCTATGACGGAAAAAGCTGCAATTTCACTTACAACAGCCAGACCGGTGCTCTCTCTGCTACTTTGCCGGAAAACACCGGCGGCCTGCACCGTCTGACATTGGAAGCCACCGATTCCTTTGGCAACATCGCCCGCAAAAGCATGACCCTGGGCACTTCCGGCGGCACCACTCCCTATAAGGATATGAACGGGCACTGGGCCCAGGATTATGCCGAATTCCTTCGGGTCCAAGGCATCTTCTCCACCGACAGCCAGTTTATGCCTCAAAACAACACCACAAACGAAATGGCGGCCACTTTGCTCTCCCGGTACCTGGGCATCGACACCGATGACTACGCCGATGTAAAACTGCCCTATACCGACGCCTCCCAGATCTCCGATTGGGCGCTGCCCCATGTGAAGGCCCTCTATGCCCAGGGGATCATGATCGGCAGCACCGACGGCAAAGGCAACTCTGTGTTCCTGCCCTCCACCCCGGTGAGCCGGGCCCAGGTGATGACCCTTCTGGGCCGCACCCTGGAGCGCGGCTATGCCTATTCCAATGTGAATTTTGACGATGCCGGAGACATTCCCGCCTGGGCTTCGGACCATGTGAAGATCCTCTCCTCCCTGGGCATCGTCCAGGGCTATGGCGGCACAAACTCTCTCAAGCCCCTCAATTCCATCACCCGGGCGGAATTTGCTTCCCTGCTCTTTAAACTTTACTAAGCGATCCACCCCTTTTATCCCCCTGGCGGAACCCATCCGCCAGGGGGATTTTCTGTGTACTATATCGGTTTCCCTCCCCCTTTTCTCCAGGGGATTGTGCGATATTCCGCTTGACGGAAATGGGCACAGCCATTAGAATGTTTACATAGGCTAACTCCATGGGAATCTGTGTTTTCCCATTTGATTTTTACCGAAAAGAGGGGGAATCTTCATGACATTGGATCAACTGCCCATCGGCGATACCGCCGCCATCACTTTCGTGGGTGGCGAAGGAGCTCTGCGCCGCCGGCTGCTGGACATGGGCCTGACGCCCAAAACTTTAGTCTCTATCCGCAAAACCGCCCCGATGGGAGATCCCATCGAGCTTCATGTCCGCAGTTACGAGCTGACCATCCGTTTGGATGATGCCCGCACCATTACCGTTTGTCCCCTGCCCCAGCAATTCAGGGAAAAAGGCTGTGACAGCTGTTCCCGCCGTGAAAAATGCGACTCGGTGCCCTCCTTCACCCCCTCGCGGCACCATGGCCACCACGGACACCACAGTGAAAATCCGGCGGCAAAGGAGGAAACATCGGTATGAAACTGGCATTGGCCGGCAATCAAAACTGCGGCAAAACCACCCTTTTCAACCAGCTCACCGGCAGCAATCAGCATGTGGGCAACTTTCCCGGCGTGACGGTGGACCGGAAAGACGGCATCATCCGCGGCCATGAAGATGTGACGGTGGTGGATCTGCCGGGCATCTACTCCCTTTCCCCCTATACTGCCGAAGAAATCGTCACCCGGGATTATCTGCTGAAAGAGAAGCCGGACGGCATCATCAACATTGTGGACGCCACCAACATCGAACGCAACCTGTATCTCACCATGCAGCTGATGGAATTGGGCATCCCCATGGTGCTGGCTCTGAACATGATGGACGAAGTGCGGCAAAACGGCGGCTCGGTGAATGTGTCCAAATTGTCCCAGGAACTGGGGATTCCGGTGGTGCCCATCACCGCCAGCAAAAATGAAGGCGTCAGCGAGCTGATCGATGTGGTTCTGCGCACCGCCCAGCAGCGGCAGAAACCCAAACGGCTGGACTTCTGCCAGGGCGCTGTGCACCGGGCCATCCACTCGGTGAGCCACATGATCGAGGACCATGCCGCCGCCATCGGTGTGCCCTCCCGCTTCGCCGCCACCAAACTGCTGGAAGGCGACGAACCCATGATGGCCCAGCTGTCCCTCTCCCCCAACGAGCGGGAGCTGATCCAGCACTCGGTGGAAGAAATGGAAGAGGAATGCGGCATGGACCGCAACGCCGCTTTGGCCGATATGCGCTACACCTTCCTGGATGAGCTGTGCGCCGGTACAGTGGTGCGGCCCCATGAATCCAAAGAACACCAGCGCTCGGTGCGCATCGACCGTTTTCTCACCCATAAGTTCCTGGCCATCCCCATTTTCCTGGGGATCATGCTGCTGATTTTCTGGCTGACCTTCGGCCTGGTGGGCTCCTTCCTCAGCGATCTTCTGTCCCTGGGCATTGACTGGGTCACAGACCTGGCCGACCGAGGGCTCACCGCTTACGGCATCAATCCGGTGGTCCACTCCCTCATCATCGACGGCGTGTTTGCAGGTATTGGCAGCGTACTGTCCTTTTTGCCCATCATCGTCACCCTGTTTTTCTTCCTCTCTCTGTTGGAAGACAGCGGTTATATGGCCCGTGTAGCATTTGTGATGGATAAACTGCTGCGGAAGATCGGCCTGTCCGGCCGCTCCTTCGTGCCCATGCTCATCGGTTTCGGCTGTACGGTGCCCGCCGTCATGGCCACCCGCACTCTGAGTAGCGACCGGGACCGGAAAATGACCATTCTGCTCACCCCCTTCATTTCCTGCAGCGCCAAATTGCCCATTTACGGCGTATTCACCGCCGCCTTTTTCCCGGAATATGGAGCACTGGTGATGATTGGCCTGTATGTGCTGGGCATTCTGCTGGGCATCCTCTCCGGTCTGATCCTGGGCCGTACCGCCTTCAAAGGCAATCCGGTGCCTTTTGTGATGGAACTGCCCGCCTACCGTCTCCCGGCCCCCAAAAGCGTGGTGCGGTTGGTGTGGGATAAGGCCAAGGACTTTATCACCCGGGCCTTTACAGTGATCTTCCTGGCCACCATCATCATTTGGGTGCTTCAGACCTTCGACAGCCGGGTCAATGTGGTGTCCGACAGCAGCCAGAGCCTTCTGGCCCAGATCGGCCGGCTCATCGCTCCGCTCTTTGCTCCTCTGGGCTTTGGCAGCTGGCAGATGTCCACCGCCCTTCTCACCGGCTTCACCGCAAAGGAAGCGGTGGTCAGCACTCTGGCCGTGCTCACCGGCTCTTCCATGGCCACTCTGCCCCAGACCCTTTCCGGTGCACTGCCCCTCCCTGCTGCTCTGGCCTTCCTGGTGTTCACCCTGCTCTATACTCCTTGCGTGGCGGCCATCGCCGCTGTCAAGCGGGAAATGGGCGGCGCTAAAAGTGCCTTGTTCGTGGTGTTTTACCAAACCGCTGTGGCTTGGGTTGCCGCCTTCCTTGTCTACCGGCTGGCTCTGTTGATCTGGTGAGCCTATGGGATTCGGCGATATTCTTCTCCTGCTTCTTTTGGTATTCTGTGCGGTTCTGGCCTTCCGGGCCATCCGCCAGGGCAGCACTTCCTGCTCTTCCGGCTGTTCTGCTTGTCCCATGGCCGGAAAATGCCACAAGAAAAGAAAAAATACATAGCACAAAGGCCCTGGCAATTTTGCCAGGGCCTTTGTGCTATGTAATTCAGTTCTTTTTTCGTTCAAAACACAGGTGCCTTGTGACAAAGCCATAACACAAGGGCGTCAGCCACAAAAGCAAACAATAGGGAACGGCGCCGGAACCCACGCCCAACATTTGCAAAGGCACGGCACAGGCGATGGACCA
>JAHZHY010000309.1 GCA_019420045.1 Clostridiales bacterium | reverse complement strand
AAGAGGCCGTGCAGGCTCAGCAGGCGGAGATCTTCCTTCTGATGAAAAAGGGAGAAGTGCAGATCCAGATGGGGGAAAGCCGCGTGGAGGGAGATATTTATGATGAACATTTCTCCTATCAATCGGAGGACGCTTTCAACACCCAGAACAGCTATGGCTGGCTGTCGACTCAGCTTCGGGAGTCCCTGCTGTCCTATGACGAAGAAGATACCGCTTACATCTGGTTTACCGATGACTACCCCTTGCAGATGCAGGAACAGGTGACAGCCAACCGGGAGCTGACCATTCAGTATCTCTCCCAGATTGGCGGAGCTTTCCTCATCACCCTGTTTTTGCTGGGATATCTGCTGCGTACCTGCGGACGAAAACGAAAAGGAGATGAGATCCGGCTGTATTTTATCGATCGTGTCTTTACCGAAGTCCTGCTGACCCTGGGTGGTCTGGCGGTGACAGGGTATGTTTTTGCCGTCCTGCTTTCCTGGCAGTACCAGGAGCCGGACCTTCTGGCCCTTTGTTCCTGGGCTGTATTTCTGGTGATCGCCGCCATTCTGCTCTCCTTTGGCCGCCGCTTCAAAGCCCGCACATTTTGGAAAAGCTGTCTTTTGTGCCATTTCTTCCGGCTGCTGGCGGCCCCTTTCCGCAAAGCGGCCCGGGCCTTCCGCGAGCTGTCCCGGAAGGAACTCACCGTCAAGCGGGCGATGCTGTTCACCGGTCTGTATGGATCTTTCTGCCTGCTTCTGGCCATTGTTTTCCCCCTGAGCATCGCTCTGATCATCGCCGCCGTGCTTTTCGTGGGCAAAATGGCCTCGGCCTACCAGAAGGTGCGGGAAGGGGTGAGCCTGGTGCGCCAGGGAGATCTGACCCATCAGATCGACCTGGGGGATGAGCGGTTTTTCGCCGGTCTGGCCGATGATGTGAACTCCATCGCCGACGGCCTGCACAATGCCGTGGAAAGCGAACTGAAAAGCGAGCGGATGAAATTGGAACTGATCACCAATGTGTCCCATGACATCCGCACCCCTCTCACCAGCATCATCACCTATGCCGATCTTCTGCAGAAAGAAGGGCTTCAGAGCCCCAACGCCTCCCGCTATTGCCAGGTCATCGGCCAGAAGGCCCAGCGGCTGAAAATGCTCACCGACGATCTGTTTGAGGTGTCCAAGGCGGCCAGCGGCAACATCCAGGTGGAACTGGCACCGGTGGAACTGTGCAGCCTGATCCGTCAGGGCATGGGCGAGCTGAGCGACAAAATGGAGCAGTCGGGACTGGATTTCCGCCTTCATCTTCCGGCCCAGGGCGTATGGGTCAAAGCTGACGGCAAACTGCTGTGGCGCGTGGTGGAAAACCTGTTGTCCAATGTGTTCAAATACGCCATGCCCGCTTCCCGTGTCTATCTGGATGTGGAAGAGCAGGAGGACAAGGCCGCCTTTACCGTCAAGAACATTTCCGCCTATGAGCTGAATGTGGACCCCTCCGAGCTGATGGAGCGGTTCAAGCGGGGAGACGCCTCCCGCCACAGCGAAGGCAACGGTCTGGGGCTGGCCATCGCCAAAAACCTGGTGGAACTCCAGGGTGGAACCTTCACCATCACAGTGGACGGCGACCTGTTCAAGGCCACCGTCAGTCTGGAAAAGATCCAGCCGCCTGTGAAAGAAACACCGGATACATCTGAGGAAAATCCCCGGATCGGATAATGCAAACACCCACAGAAAGTGACGAAAGCCACTTTTTGTGGGTGTTTTTTCGCCTTTTTTCACCAGCAGGGAAGGGATATAATGGGATCTATGGAAACTTGTCCCGCCTTTGCCAGAAAGCCCTCCTTGTGGTATAATAATCGCAAAGCGATTATTATACAGATTTTTATGGCCGTTTTCTCGTCCCGCCTACGGGACAACCGAAAACCTGGCCAATATACCATTTCGCATTCGCTTCATGGTATAA
>JAHZHY010000308.1 GCA_019420045.1 Clostridiales bacterium | reverse complement strand
CCCCCACCCCCATGGCGGAAGGCTCCTGGATGTAGTAAAGGCCCCCTTCGTGGAAGGGGTGCAGCCCGGGCCGGGCCGGCTCTTCATAATAAAACCCTTCCGGGCACCATTCCACCGGCGTCAGAGGAAAGGGCAAAACCTCCCCCAGCTCCCGGGGCGTGATCTTCAGGGTGTTGGCCCGCAGGGCCAGATGCCGCCCCTCCTGCTCATATTGGGCAAACAGCTCTCCGGCCTCCTCTTTTCCCAGAAAGCCTTCCATCCGTTCTTTGAATCCTACCGGCAGCTCCATGGTTCACATCTCTCCTCTCTCGGCCTGAGCCAATGCAATAAAGAAAATATGGGTCCAGCGTAACGCTGGACCCGATGATAACAACTTAATCCCGTTCTATTGCCTGGCGCGGCAGCGGTCCGGTGCCCGGACGGGCCCAGTGCCTGGGCAGTCGTTCCGCTCTTTGCTGCTCAGCATACAACCAACTCTGGGTGCTATTGCCTAGCGCGGCAGCGTAGTATGGCCGTGGCGGCTCGCCACACGCAGCAAGGGCTTGCACACGGCCACAGCCACCACGGCGGCGGCCAGCATTTCCAGCAGGCAGTTGACGCCGATGAGGGAAGCCAGCACCGCCTTGAGGGGCAGGGACTGGAAGAGCACCGACAGCAGCACCAGCACCATCATGGAGTGGCAGAAGGTAGCCGCCACGGCGCTGATGCCCATGGACAGAACGCCATTCTTGATCTTTTTGGAAAGCAGCAGATAGAGCGCCCCGGCGATGACGCCCAGCAGAATCCGGGGGATGATGCACATCACGATGGAGCTCACCGGCTCACCGCTGAGGAAGGGAGAGAAGGCCATATCCGCCGGGCTGGCCGCGGCGGTGGAAGCCTTGATCATGCTGAAAACGCCGAAGCTGAGGCCCAGGATGCCTCCGTCCACCGGCCCCATGAGCACAGCGCCCACGATCACCGGAATGTGCATCAGCGTGATGGAGATGGGCGGCACCATGATGAAGCCCAGAGGGGTGAAGGTGAGCACCGCTTCCAGGGCGATCAGGATGGCCAGCTGGGCCAGCCGCAGGGTCTTCTGGTTTGTGTTTCTCATAAAATTTTTCCTCCTTGCTGCCGCTCCGTCCTTTTGCCGGATGCGGCGCAGTCATGTATTCGCAACGCCCTGAAAAGGCGTGGCGTTCTGTAAAAAAGCCCTAAGCGCAACAGGTGAAAAGGTGGATCGCTTGCCAGTTATTTTGCGCCCCTTTCCCCTCGTTTTTCCCGATGGCGCTCATAGATCAGGCGCAGGCCCCTGAGGATCAGGTCGGGTTCGGTGCGGCATTCCCGGCGGCAGAGGGGGGCGATCAGGGGGGCAAAGGTGCCGGTGAGGATCAGTGACACATCCTCCCCCAGTTCCTCTTCCATCCGCTCTGTCATGCCCTCCACCAGGCAGGCCGTGCCCAGAAGCAGGCCGCTTTTCATGCTGTCCACCGTGGTTTTGCCCACGGCGCCAGGGGGCGGCGTTTCCAGGTCGATCCAAGGCAGCTGGGCGGTGTGCCGGGCCAGGGACTCCAGGGAGATTTTCATCCCTGGTGCAATGGAAGCCCCCCGCACCGCCCCTTGCCCGTCCACCAGCACGAAGGTGGTGGCGGTGCCCAGGCAGCATACCACGGTGGGGCCCAGTTTCATTTCCCGGGCGGCAACAGCCTGGGTGACCAGGTCGCTGCCCAGCTGGGCGGGGTCGTTGATGCGGATGGGAAGGCCGGTTTTCAGTCCCGGGCCCACCACCAGCGGGCGCACATGGCAAAGCCGCTCCACGGCCTGGTGGATGCCGAAGGTCAAAGGCGGCATCACCGAAGAGAGGATGGCCCCTTCCACTTCATCCGCCCGGCAGCCGAAGAGACCCAGTGCCGACTGGATTTTGACGGCGTATTCGTCGGGGAGGATCTGGGTATCCACCCGCATGCTGGTCTGCATCCGCAGGCTCCGGCCCTCGTAAAGGCCAATGCGGATGTTGCTGCTGCCGATGGCAATGACTAACAGCATTTTGCTCCCCTCCCCTGTTTTTTTTCCGTGGGTTATTATAATATCCCCACTCCCCAAAAGTCAAGCGGCGAGCCGCCGCTCCCAAAACTCTCCCAGGCTGTATGCGTTGCCAGGCTCAGTGCTCCGGGGCTGGCGAGCCAACCCCGGCAGGGGCCAAAGTGCAATCCTGGCAGAGTGCATCAGAAAAGCCCGGTTATATGCACCCAGGCAAAGAGAGGAACGGCAGCGGCGGCTCGCCGCAGCCCCCCTTGTGCAAAGGGGGGGACAGCATGGCGCAGCCATGCAGGGGGGATTGTAAAA
Organism: Clostridiales bacterium; assembly: GCA_019420045.1. GTDB lineage: Bacteria > Bacillota > Clostridia > Oscillospirales > Butyricicoccaceae > Pseudobutyricicoccus. Next base: position 2,826 of record JAHZHY010000308.1, on the reverse strand, counting down.
CTCAGTGCATGATTCAGCCGGGGTCTGTTGCCCGGTGCGGCAGCACCGCTTGCCTGCGGAGGCACTCCGCTTGCCCAGCGTGGGAGCGCAGTATGGGTGCAGCGTCACGCTGCCGTCACGCTGCAAAAATCCCCCGGATTTCTCCGGGGGATTTTTATAGTGATGGCTCTGGCTCTCAGGAACGGACAACCGCGAACTTGACGCCGGTGGCGGTGCCGGAGAAGGGAGACTCCGGGTTGTCGCCGTCGCACAGCCTCAGCACAAAGCCGCCTTTGTTCTCCCCTTCCAGCTTCTTAAAGCGCATACTGTCCAGCACCATGGCCACTTCCTGGCCGTTTGTCACCTTGCCGTGGAAATCGCCGATGCTTTTGCGCAGGCCGTCTCCGGCTTCCACCGTAACGCCGCAGTCTGTGCCGCTGTCGTTGCGCACCAGGATCACCGTGCGCTCGTCCTTCCCTGCCGGGGCCCACAGCTGGCTCTCGCCGGGGGTATACTGGATGGCGGGGGACAAACCGTCCCGCACGCAATCGGTGGCCGTGATCTTTGTCATGGAAATTCCTCCTTTATATTATAAGGTACTTTATCAGAATCAGATCTTGTCCTCTGCGCCGTAGCCGCACTTGATGACGCACATCTCATCGGGGCGCACCACCTTGGCGCCGTAGACATGCAGGCCCTTGAGGGCGTCCTCGAAGCTGTCCTCGGGGCGGTAGGCCTCCACCTGGCTCATGTTCTCCACAAAGGCAATGGCCCGCTTGGTGCGCAGGATGCAGCAGTCCTTGTCCTCTTCCTTGCAGAGATTGTTGGTCATGTAGACGCTCACATTGAGCCACTTGCCCACTCTGCCCACGAAACCATTCTTGAAGGTATCGCCGTTGGGATTGCCGTAGATCACATCGGCCAGCAGCATTTTCTCCAGAAAATCGGGGGAAACTTCCAGGCTGAATGCGGCGTTTTTGGGCACATTGTTCTTATAGAGTGCTTTGATGGCGGCGGTGATGGTGCTGAGCACATTGCCGGAAGTGAGGCTCTGCTGCTCCACCACCTGGCCCGCTTCGGGATAGAAGCTGTACACATAGCGGTCAGCGGCTTCACTGAGGGCCAGGTTGGCTTCCTCCCGGAGAGCGGCCATCAGATCGCCCTGGGCCTGGCGCTTGTCGATATCGTCCACGCCGAAGTTAAAGTACTTCTGCTGGTCGATCTTGATCAGGGTGCTCTGGTCTTCCCAGCCGTCCCGGCTCAGCGGCTCACCCTTCACATAATCCCGGATGTTCACCTTGCCCACACCGTTGATCTTGATCTCCTCGCCGTACTTGGCATCGGAGCGGTAGCGGGCGTCGGACAGACGCACAGCCACATTGTCGTTTTTCAGGGACTTGAGCATCTGGGCGCTCCAGACGGTGGGAATAAAGTTGCGGAAACTCATAGAAACAAATTCCTCCTCTCGTGATTTACCAGCGGCGCTGGCTTTTTTCGATCTTTTTCAGGTTCGCTTCCACCTGCTCGGGGGTCATGCGGCGCACCTCTTCGGGGGCGAAAAACCCTTCCTCCCCTTCGCTCTGGCCGTCGGCGGGGCCCATCATGGGAGGCGTCTGCGGACGCATGGCCTCTTCCGCCTGGCGGATTGCCAGAAAGGCAATGAGGGGGTCGATGCCCATGCTGCGCATTTTCAGGAAATCATCTCCCAGCTGGGGGATGCTCTCCGGAGCCATATCGGGGAAAGCCTTGCGCAGCTTTTCCAGAACCTCCCGGAACACCCAGTCCCGCTCCCTCTGCCGCAGGGCCTGAAGCTCCATGAGCAGCTGGGAAAGATCGGTTTCTCTCCCCTGGGAGAAAGCGGCCCCCTGGGGCTTCTTTTCCTCCTTCTGAGGCAGGTTTTTGGTTTTGTCCTCTTTGTTCACCCTTTTTTCCTCCTTTCGTATTGGCGGTCTTGCCGCTAAGGGTATGATAGCCTTTGGGAATCGTCTTTTTCGTCAAATCGCTCGCACCCGGTCTGTTTTCCCCTCCCCCTTGAAGTGGAAATCCTCCCGGAGAGGGCCCGCTTCCTCGGGCTTGGGGGGCCGGGGCCGTCCGGCGGCAAAATACCGCAGGGCATCGGGGGCGTGGGTCACTTCGTGAGGCTCGGTGGCGGCGTCTCCCCCGCCGTTTGGGTCAAAGCGGAGAGCCTGCAAAGAGCGGATCAGGTTATGGCAGCAGGGAAAGACCGTCAGGGCCGGGCCGTTTTCCCCTGGGCGCAGCCATTCTTTCAGATCCATCCAGCCGCTTTCCCGGGCGTTTTCCGCCCTCTCAAGCCAGATGCCCTGCCCGGCGAAGATCTCGGCCACGCTGCGGCCGGTATCCTGCCGCCGGTTCCACAGGTCGGGCGGGGCCAGGAAATGCTCCACCGGCTCATGGCAGTCCAGGATGCGCTGGGCGGCCTGGGAGACGATGAGCCCGCTTTCGTAGATCTCCCGGTAGACCACGGCCTTGCCCTCGGGGCTGAGGGCGATGAAATACCCGGCCAGCATATCCAGGCCGTAGTCCATGGCAAAATACCGCCGCCAGGACACCGGGATGGGAAAAGGCTGGCACACATGGGTGTCCTCCTGGAATTCCGGGAAAAACTGACCGGCGAACTGATCCCATTTCCCTTCCAGCCAGGCCTCCCGCAGTCCTTTGGGCAGGCTTTGGAGCATCTTCACATACCCCGGGTCGCTGTCCATGAGCACTTTGTTGTCATAGACCCGGGCGGGGATGAAGGTGTAGTCGGCGGGGTTTTCAGCGCCCCTGTATTCCTTGTCCACGAACAGCCGCTTGACCCAGCTATGGCCCACGCCGCCGGGGTTG
>JAHZHY010000307.1:3827-5064 GCA_019420045.1 Clostridiales bacterium | reverse complement strand
AAGTTTTATAATTATAATGATTAATATATTCTAAATGTAACAAAGTGATGGGTTATACGCTGTTATATATGATAGATGATACCTATTAGAAGTAGATGGGGGATGCTTTTCTGTTTTCTTTTTGCTTGACCAACCTTTTAAATTTTTTCGCCTCTCATATGCTTCACGGAGTTCAGCATATTCGAACGAAGAAAATTCAAAAGCCTGCGCCAAAAAGAAATGAGAAAAGCCCCCCATACCCCCAGCAAAAGCAAAAAGAAAAAGGCGCAAAATATTTTGTGGAATAATTGAAAATATAAAACATTTTAAATATTATTTTATTATTATGTTTTCAAATAATCCACAAAATGAGACGGGAGATACTACCATGAAAAAAGAAGAATTGTTTCCAATTATTGAAGAGAATTTGGCCAATATCTATTTAGGGCAAACATTTTCAACAGAAACAAAACTTTATAAAGCGTTGAACCTTCCTATGAAAAAGGGGGATGGAAATAAAACACTACGAGACGCTGTTCAATTATATGTTAAGTGGAAATTAAGTGATCCAGAAGGACATTCACGAAAAATTGTAGTCACAAGTATTAATGCCACCACTGACTATGTGGATGGGAGGATAAATAATGGTGGTGCGCATAATGTGAAGTATGGGCCAATTATTAAGCCAGCATTGCTAAATTATCAGTATGGAGACTTTATTACATATAAACAGATTTGTACTCGCATTTATGGCTTTTCAGAGAACGACATAGCTTATTCAAGCGATACTAATAAGCGTATAAAGAGGTACAAAGATAATCTATATTCTAAATTGAAAGCAATTACTAATACAGCTTTAGATGGGCTAATGCGGGAAAATCTTTTGGAATATCAAAGTATCACGGTTATTCGTGGCAATAAATCCTACATTGAGCCAATTGATATTACACCTGATGTAGTCTTATCTGATATTTTAAAAAATATATATGGAGCAACAATGGGTTTAAATACACTCAATGAATTAGAAAAGGCTCTGAACACAGCTGTTGACAAAATTAATAGTATCAAACAGCAAGAGGATGCAGAATTTTACAAGCCGATAAAACCTATTCGCCTTGAATCGCTTTTATTAGTGGAATTTCTTGATTTAATTGGGAGAAAAGTGAAATTTCGGAATTCAATAAAAAATATTGTGCGTCCGTTTAAGCAGATGTATGATATTAATATTGCAACAGAGGGGCAAGTACAAACAATTAAA
>JAHZHY010000307.1:269-3817 GCA_019420045.1 Clostridiales bacterium | reverse complement strand
AAGTTTAGAAATAACCCTCTGCAACCACTTGGGGTTTTCTTGTCAAGATATGAATTTTGATGGAGAAAAACGTATGCGTGTTTATAGGAGCGCTCAAGTATTCTATTGGCTACTTGGATGGGATAAAGTTTATAAGGCTTTACAAATTAAGCCGACATCCAATCTTGATAAATATGAGCAGTATTCATCAGAAAACTTCTCACACAGAAAGTTGTTAGACCTATTGGAACCACAGATTATTAAATGGGTCACCGAAAAAAACATATATAATCCTTTGGAAGCAGCAACAAAGAAGATGGAAAAGATGAGGCATTTTGGTAGAGGCCCATCAGTCCCCATAGGGGAAGATGTAGATATCTATTATATGGCCAATGATTCAAAGGTTAATCTATTACATTGTAAAATATTTGGTCATGAGCCAGATGAAAAATTCTTTAAATCCTACATTCCAAATGAAGAACCATAGAAGTATGGTCCTATTGAGGATAGGACATAAAAAATAATTATCCCCCAGATAGCAGAGCAGCTAATCTGGGGGATTTATTTATGAGGTGGAGCCGGATTATTAGTTCGCCCCAAAATATAGTCAGTGGATGTTTTATATAAGTCAGCTAAAGCAATTAAAATATCAGTGGGGATATCTCTATAGCCTTGTTCATAGCGAAAGTACTGAGGTTGTGGCATTTTGAGATATTCAGCAACTTGCCGTTGTGTAAGATCGTGATCTTCACGCAAATCACGTATTCGCTTATAATATGCCATTTTACACCTCTTAATATCCAAATGGATATCTTGACAATACACCAATTTTGTGCGAAAATGGCTATTGATATCCATACGGATATCAGCGCGAGAGGGGGGATTACTATAAAGAAGTTGTTTATGGTTTGTCAGTTGCATCAATGAAGAATAAGATAAATTGAAAAATGTTAAAAAGGAGCTGGAATAATTGTTTGCATCAGAGCAGCATAAGAGTAATAAAAAATGGTGGATTTTAAGTCTGATTTTGATTATTATTATTGCTATAATTACGCAAATAAACAGTAATGAGAGGTATGCACGAACATCTGACGGGAAATGTGATATTTGTGATGAATATGCCTCATGGAAACTTGATGGGCATGAATACTGTGATAAACATGCAGGCAATAAGATGGTTGATGATTTTTACGATACTTATGGCTAATAAACGGAAAGCAGCCTGAATAAAACAAAAGACCGGCCAACGGCCGGTCTTTTATTTTGCTATTTTCCAAATACTTTTTTGGCCCGGGCCATGTTTTCGGTGATCTGCACGCCGAAGGGACAGCGGCTTTCGCAGGCCCGGCAGCCGATGCACTGGGAAGCATGGGCGTTCAGTTCTTCATAGTGAGCCTGCACAGTGGGAGGAGGCGTTTGTCCTTCTTCCACCAGATCCAGCAGCTTATGGACCTGAGCGATGTTGATGTGGGAGGGGCAGGGCAGGCAATGGTTACAGTACATACACTTGCCCTTGAGAGAAAATTGGGGCGTGGAGGCCAGGACCACGGAATAGTCTTTTTCCTCCGGGGAAGCTGTTTCATACCGGAGGGCTTCTGTCATTTCTTCCGGTGTGCGCACACCCACCAGCACACTGCCCACCGCCGGGCGATCCATGGCATAGTGGATGCATTGGATGGGGGAGAGGGCCACGCCGAAGGGGGAGCGCTGGGCAGTCAGGAGAGAGCCGGCCGCCAGGCTTTTCATCACAGTGATGCCGATGTTTTCCCGCTGGCAGGTTTCATAGAATTTGGCCCGCAGGGGATGCATTCCCAAAAGGGGCTGCTGATAGGTGGCGGGATCAAAGAGGGGGGCGGTGGAGCCCAGGCCGTCGGGGAGCAGATCGTAGGCCGGGTTGATGCTGAAGAGGATTACATCCACGATGCCGCTTTCGATGGCACGCAGGCCGATGTGAGGATCGTGGGTGCTGATGCCGATGGTGCGCACCGTGCCCTGCTGTTTCAGCTTCTGAGCGTAGTCCGCCGTGCCGCCGGAGAAGATCTGGTCGAACTCCTGGTCGGTGTCCACACAGTGGAACATACCGATGTCGATATAATCGGTATCCAGGCGATGAAGCAGATCTTCGAAGAAGAATTGGGTTTCTTTTCGTTCCCGGGTGCGGCCATATTGGCCGTCCTTCCACCGGGCGCCGAAATGGCCCTGGATGAGCACTTTGTCCCGCCGGCCCTTCAAAGCCAGACCGATATCCCGGCGCACATTGGGCTCGGACATGAACACATCCAGAATGTTGACGCCCCCTTCCAAAGCGGTATCCACCACCTGATGAATGGTTTTGGCGTCCAGGCCCTCCAGATGTTCACAGCCAAGGCCGATTTCACTGGCTTGCAGCCCGGAGCGGCCCAGGGTTTTATAGATCATATGCGGCCACCTCTTTTTTTATGGATTTGCCTTTATTGTAGCACGGGGGAAACAGCGGGACAAGGTCTCTTAGGTTTCCGGAGGAAGCTGAGGCGGATAGAGGGCAAAGAGTTCTTCATAGGGATAGTTCCAGGCCAGCTGGCGCATTTCTTCCACAGCCTGGGGAATCTCCTGGGGCGTGAGACCGGAAGAAGAGGCCATTTCTTCGGTGATCCATTGGTTGACCTGGGGGGAATAGTGGATGGGATCGGTGTATTGTTCCAGATTGCAAATCACTTTTTCTTCCGCGCAGGGATAATAGACATGGACATTGTCACACTGGGCCAGGGCCTGCAAAGCCGCTTCCTGGGTGGCAAGGGTGCCTTCCAGCGTGCCCCTGCGGTACACCCGATCCCAAAAAACAATGCTGTAAGGGGGAATGAAGAAATAAAACTCTGTTTCCGGATGGGCCTGCACATAGGGGAGAATGATCTGCAAATTGGCGGATGTTTCGGCGGAAAAGATGTCCGATCCCATCATAGGGGTGGGTTCCGGCCGGCCGTATACTTTCATCACCGCCTGGGGGCCCCATTCATACCGGTTTTCCCAGGCAAAAAGATCATCCACTGTGGGCACCGGGTCCCAGCGGAAGGCATAGAGCATGGAAACGATCTGCCGGAAAAGCACATCCTTATTATACAGATATTCCACATCATCCCAGGGATTGTCGTTGTAGAGATAATCAGGGAGAAGCTCGGTGCTCTCCTGGGGGAAGGCGGTGAGCAGATTGGTGTCCAGACCCCAGAATACCCGCTGGATCTCGTGATCTTCATAGGCCATATCCAGCGCTTTGATGAATTCGCCGAAGTTTCCGCCGGGGAAGGTGAACTTGGCCGTTTTGCAGGAAAAGGCCTCGTCAAACCAGCTGGCCCGGAAATTGGCGGTGACAGAGGTGCCGATGAGGATGCTGTCATAATCGAAGTTTTCAGCGATCCCTCCCACCTGATGCCGTTCATCAGTAGTCACCGGGGGCAAAGAGGTCCAGGGATCGTGGTAATGGAACATGGGATCGATGACATAGACCAAAGCCCCGCAGCCCAGAAGAAGAGCCAGAAAAAGACAGAGAAAGGAAATGGAAAATTTGCGATACACCGAAGAGCCTCCTAAAACAT
>JAHZHY010000307.1:0-259 GCA_019420045.1 Clostridiales bacterium | reverse complement strand
GCTGACACCGGAAAAGGAGAGAACCGACCAGAACAGTAGCAAGACACAACACACCATCAGGGACAGGCGGGGCCGGAAAGCGGCCAGCCGTTCATGGGTGTTTTTCAGCTGGATGGAAGCAAACAGACAGAAGCCGATAAAGAGCAAACAGAGCATCAGGTTCCACCGTTCCAGTGTGGGCATAAAGGAAAGGCGCAGCCAGAGAAGTTCTGCGAAGTCGAAGTGGGCGGTCAGATTGATGTCGATCACACCCAGATCC
>JAHZHY010000306.1:3407-4441 GCA_019420045.1 Clostridiales bacterium | reverse complement strand
CAGCTCCTCTACCCCACAGAACGGGCCCAAAATCTGAAAAACTCCAAAGCCCATATTGAGTCTGTATTCTATGAATGGCTGCTTTCCTCTCTGGACGAACAGAATCAGCAGGAATTTGCACGCTTGCTGGATGTACTTTACGCAAAATGCAAAGAAGAAAGCAGAGCGGGTTTTCCCCACATGGAACGCCTTTTGGCGTCCCGTGATTGATCTGTAAAAGCCAAAATGGCTTTGGGAGGTAACATTTTATGTGGACGATCTTTGCTTTTGGCTCTGCTTTTTTTGCAGGCGTCACTTCGATCCTGGCCAAATGCGGCATCCGGAAAACCGATTCCACCGTGGCCACGGCCATCCGCACCATTATGGTGCTTCTCTTTTCCTGGCTCATGGTGTTTATCGTGGGTTCCCAGGACCAAATAGGCTCCATTGGAGGAAGAACGCTCTGTTTTCTCATCCTGTCCGGCCTTTGCACCGGGGCCTCCTGGCTGTGCTATTTCAAAGCGTTGCAGCTGGGGGATATGAACAAGGTGGTTCCCATCGACAAATCCAGTGTGGTGCTCACCATCTTGCTGGCCTTTCTGTTTCTGGGAGAGCCCATCGGGCTGTTCCAAGGGATGGGCGCCCTGCTGATCGGCACAGGCACCTTTTTGATGATTGAGAAAAAAGCGGCAGGCAACACCCCGGCTCAGGGAAAAAGCTGGCTGCTTTATGCCCTGGGCTCAGCCATTTTCGCCAGCCTCACCTCTATCCTGGGCAAAGTGGGCATTGCAGGGGTGGAGTCCAATCTGGGCACCGCCATCCGCACCGCCGTGGTGTTGGTGATGGCCTGGGGTATGGTGCTGATCACCGGCAAAACGGGTGCTGTGAAAAAAATTGCCGGAAAAGAACTGCTGTTCATCTGCATTTCCGGTCTTGCCACCGGAGCCTCCTGGCTGTGCTATTATCGGGCCTTGCAGATGGGGCCGGCCAGTGTGGTAGTTCCCATCGACAAGCTGAGCATTCTTATCACCGTCGCATTTTCTCATATCGTGCTT
>JAHZHY010000306.1:0-3397 GCA_019420045.1 Clostridiales bacterium | reverse complement strand
TGGTCACCCTCGCCTTCTCCTGGCTGGTCTTCCGGGAAAAGCTGACGGCCCGTTCCGGCTGGGGCCTGGCGCAGATCACAGCCGGAACTCTGTTGATGCTGCTCTGACGCAAGGCTTCCCCCGGGCAGACGCCCTTCGATTGACAAGTTTTCTTTATGGAATTAAAATAAATCACAAGAAACAACTTCATATCTGAAAAGGGGGGATGCGCTTTGAGACGCGTCTTTCACTATCTGCGGCCCCAGGCGGGCCGCATCGCCTTGGGGCTCAGCTTCAAGTTCACCGGCACCATCATGGACCTGCTTCTGCCCTGGGTGCTGGCCCACATGATCGATGTGGTGATTCCTCAGCAGGATCTGTCCCTGGTGCTCCGGTGGGGAGCGGCCATGCTGGTGTTTTCCATTGTGGGATGGTTTACCAGCATTCTGGCCAACCGCATGGCCTCCCGGGTGGCCAAGGAAACCACCCGGCGCATTCGCCACGATCTGTTCGCCCGCATCGCCCGGCTCTCCAGCGCACAGATCGACCGCTTTACCATCCCCTCCCTCATCTCCCGCATGACCTCGGACACCTATAACATCCATCAGGTTATCGGTATGATGCAGCGCATCGGCTTCCGGGCGCCTATTTTGCTTCTGGGCGGCATCCTCATCACCCTCACTCTGGATCCGGTGCTCACACTGGTGCTGCTGTCCCTTCTGCCCTTCATGGGCCTGCTGGTCTTCCTGATCTCCCGTCGGGGCACCGGCCTTTTCACTCAGGTGCAGCAGTCGGCCGACCGTCTGGTGCGGGTGGTGCGGGAAAACATCGCCGGTGTCCGGGTCATCAAGGCCCTGTCCAAGGAAAATTACGAAAAAGAGCACTTTGAAGGGGTCAACCGCCAGATGATGGAGCGGGAACAGCGGGCCGCCCGGAATATGGCCGTGATCAATCCCTCCTCCAACCTGATCATGAACCTGGGGCTGGTGCTGGTCATCCTTACCGGCGCATTCCGGGTCAATGCCGGTACTTCGGAAGTGGGCACCATTGTGGCCTTTCTCTCCTACTTTACCATCATTCTCAATGCCATGATGTCCATCACCCGGGTTATCACCATGTATTCCAAAGCCAGCGCCTCGGCCCAGCGGATCGTGGAAGTGCTGGACACTCCCCGGGATCTGCTCCAGATGGAAGAGGCCCCCGCAGGAGATCAGAGCTTCCGGGTGGTCTTTGAGGATGTGTCCTTCTCCTATAATAAGAAGGAAGACAATCTGTCCCACATTTCCTTTGCCCTCCGCCCGGGCGAGACTCTGGGGGTCATCGGCCCCACCGGTGCGGGCAAATCCACTCTGGTCTCCCTGCTACTCCGCCTGTATGACCCGGACAAGGGCCGCATTCTGGTGGACGGACGGGATGTGCGCAGCTATTCCCTCCACGCTCTGCGGCAGAAATTCGGTGTGGTATTCCAAAACGATGCTTTGTTTGAAGACACCATTGGGGAAAACATCCGCCTGGGGCGGAATCTTTCCATGGAACAAATCGAAAAGGGCGCCCGGGCCGCCCAGGCCGCCGAATTCATCGAAAACGGCCGAGGTTATCAGGGAGAAGTGGCCATCAAGGGCGCCAACCTCAGCGGCGGACAGCGGCAGCGGCTGCTCATCGCCCGGGCTCTGGCCGCAGGGCCGGAGATCCTGATCCTGGACGATTCCTCCAGCGCTCTGGACTACAAAACCGACGCCGCTTTGCGCCAGGCCATCGCCAAAGACTACGAAAACACCACCTGGGTCATCATTGCCCAGCGCATCAGTTCCATCCGCCATGCCGACCACATTCTGGTGCTGGAAGAAGGCGGAGTACTGGGGTATGGGACCCACCAGCAGCTGATGGAGACCTGCCCGGTCTATCAGGAAATCAGCCGGATTCAGATGGGAGATGATTTGGATGCCTAAAATGGGAAATGCCCCTCCTTCCTTTGGCTCGGCCCCGCAAGGCACGGCCCATCAACGAGTGACCCCCGGCCGGAAACGGGCCACTTTGCTGCGGCTTTGCCGCTATGTGATGCGCTTCCGCTTCTGGGTGATCCTGGCCCTTTTGCTCACCGTCCTTTCCAACTATTTCGGACTGATGGGGCCCTATCTTTCCGGCCTGGCCGTGGACAGCATCGGCTCAAAAGCAAGCGCTGTCCGCTTCCCTCTGGTGTTCCGCTACTGCCTCTTTATGGCCCTGTTCTATGTGGCCTCTGCCCTTCTGTCCTATCTGTTGTCCATGATCATGATCACCATCAGCCGGAAGGTTACCTATCAGATGCGCTCGGATATCTTCAACAAGCTGTCCTCCCTGCCGGTGGGGTATTTTGACACCCACCAGGCCGGAGACATCATCAGCCGCATCTCCTATGACACCGACACCATCAACTCTTCCCTTTCCACCGACCTGGTGCAGGTGCTGGCCAGCGTCATCACCGTGGGCGGCTCCCTGGGTATGATGATTGCCATCTCTCCCCGACTGGTGCTGGTGTTCCTCATCACCGTTCCCCTGTCCATCTGCATCACCCGGTTCATCACCTCCCGCACCCGTCCCCTGTTCCGGCTGCGTTCCCTCAAGATCGGCCAGCTCAACGGCTTCACCGAGGAAAACATCACCGGTCTGAAAACCCTCCAATCCTATTGCCAGGAGGAACACACCATTGAAAAGCTGGATCAGGTGAATGACGAGACGGTAAACGCCTATTATAACGCCGAATATTACAGCAGCCGGGTGGGCCCCAGTGTCAACTTCATCAACAATCTGTCCCTGGCCCTGATCACGGTGTTCGGCGCTATCCTCTTTATGCAGGGGAAAATGAGCGTGGGCAACATTTCCTCCTTTGTGCTCTATTCCCGGAAATTCTCCGGCCCCATCAATGAGATCGCCAATATCATCGGCGAACTGCAATCGGCTCTGGCTGCGGCAGAGCGGGTGTTCCGTCTACTGGACGAACAGCCGGAAAAGGCCGATTCCCCCCAGGCTCTCCCACTCTCTGACCCCCAGGGAGATGTGGAACTTCAGGATGTGAGCTTTGGCTACGAGCCGGGAAAGACCATCCTCCATCACCTTTCCCTTCACGCTTCCCCCGGCAGCATGATCGCCATTGTCGGCCCCACCGGCGCAGGAAAAACCACCCTCATCAACCTGCTCATGCGTTTTTACGACAAGGACAGCGGTGAGATCAAGGTGGACGGTCATTCCATCTACGACCTGCAACGGAAAAGCCTGCGTCTGGCCTATTCCATGGTGCTTCAGGACACCTGGCTCTTTTACGGCACCATCTACGAAAACATCGCCTATGGCAAACAGGGCATCACCAGAGAAGAAGTGGTCCAGGCCGCCAAAGCCGCCAAGATTCACTCCTATATCCAGCGCCTGCCCCAGGGCTATG
>JAHZHY010000305.1 GCA_019420045.1 Clostridiales bacterium | reverse complement strand
GCCTTCCTCTCCGAAACCATCCGTGCTTCCATTCTGGCGGTACCTGCCGGCCAGATGGAAGCCGGTTTTTCGGTGGGCATGAGCAGCTTTCAGACCATGCGGGGCATCATCGTACCCCAGGCCCTGAAAATCTCCCTGCCCATGCTGGGCAATATGTTCATCGGCCTGTTCCAGGCCACCGCCCTGGCCTATATGGTGAATGTGGTGGATATGATCGGCAAGGCCCGGAACCTGGCCACCATGGGCGGCCATCTGCTGGAAGGCTATATTTGCTGCGCCATGGTGTTTGCCGTCATCAGCCTGGCGCTGGAGGTGCTCTTCCGCTTTATCAACCGGAAGCTGGCCTTTGGCCACCGCTACGGAATCCAGAGAAAGGCAGGTGCCTGAGATGCAGGCAAAATACTTTTGGATGTGTCTGGAAGCGGCGGTGCAGAAGATCCCCCAGAATCTGATCATGTGTTTCTCCACCCTTCTGATCTGCCTGGTGATCGGGCTGTTCATTGCGCTGGCCCGGATCTATCGGGTGCCGGTGCTGGCTCCTATTCTGGATGTGCTGCTGGCCCTCACCAAGGCCTTTCCCGCAAACCTGATCCTTCTCATCTGCGTGATGGCCTATACCTATACTTTCAACGACATCATCGCCTTACTCCATCTGGATATCACCATCCGGGATGTGAACCTGATCTACATTGCCATCATCGCTTTGATCATCGTGGCCCTGCCCGGTTTGTCCGAAGTGATGCGCAGCGGCCTTCTGGCCATTCCCAAGGGACAGTTTGAAGCGGGCTACGCCGTGGGCATGACCGCTTTCCAGACCTTCCGGGACATCATCCTGCCCCAGCTGTTCCGGGTGACGGTGCCCATGCTGACAAACTCCACCCTGTCCCTGATGAAAACCACCGCTCTGGTGAATGTGATGGGCGTCAGCGACATCCTCAAAGGCGCCACCGACGCCGCCACCGATTCCTATTGCTTCCTGGAAGCCTATGTGGCGGCGGCCCTGATCTTCTGGTGCCTGGGTGCTTTGATCGAAAAAGCCGGGCGTATGCTGGAAGCCCGCCTGAACCGAAGCCACAAGCGCACCGCAGCCTGATACACCAAAAAGAAAGGGCGAAACCATGACAACAAACCAAATCAAAGACACTGTGATCGCCCACCGGCGGACGATCCACCGCCTGGCCGAACTGGGTGGTCAGGAATACAAAACCCGGGATTACATCCTGGAACACATCAAAAAATGGGACCTTCCCTATGAAATGGTCACCGAAACGGCCATTCTGGCCACTCTGGACACCGGCAGGGAAGGGCCTCACATCGCCTTGCGGGCCGATATGGACGCCCTGCCGGTGCAGGAAAACCCGGAGAACCTGAAAGGTCCCCGCACCTGTGTATCCCAGCAGGAAGGCACCTGTCATGCCTGCGGCCACGATGCCCATACCGCCATGCTTTTGGGAAGCATGGAAGTGCTTTTGGAGCAAAAAGATGCGCTGAACGGCACCCTGTATTTCTGTTTTGAAGCAGGAGAAGAAGTGGGCACCAGTTCCCGGCAAATGGTGGAGGCCCTGGGCCATCGGAAGGTGGATACCGTGTGGGCCATTCATGTGTATTCTCCCCTGCCCTCGGGTCAGATCGGCATCCGGGATGGCGCTTGCATGGCTGGCTTCGGCGGAATGGACATCACCGTCCAGGGCAAAGGAGGCCACGGCTCCCGGCCCGATCTGTCCCGCAACCCGGTGTTTGCCGCCGCGGACATTGTCTCCACCCTGCCCGGCGTCTTTGTCAACCAGCTGAATGTGGAAAAGACGGTGACCTTCGGCATCACCAGCATCCAGGGCGGCGAAACCTTCAATGTCTTTCCTGAGACCGCCCGTATCCGGGGCAGCATGCGGTTTTTCGACCTGGAAGAAGGCCAGAAGGCCATGGATCTGGTGAAAAACACCGCCCAGCACATGGCGGCCATTCACGGCTGTCAGGTGTCCTTCGGCCGGGTGATGGATCATGTGGGGATTCCGGTGATCAACAGTGCTCCCCACGCCCAGCGGGCCCGGCAAGTGGCCCGGGATCTGTACGGCGATGCCGCCGTTCCCCAGGAGTTTCCCCTGTGGTATGCCTCAGAGAGCTTTTCCACCTATTGCCGGGCCTACCCTGGTGTGCTGGCTCTGCTGGGTATTCAAAACCTGGAAAAGGGCAGCGGCGCCGAACACCACAACGAGCGTTTTGACATCGATGAGGATGCCCTGGACATGGGTGTCCAAGTGACGGTGGGATATGTGCGGTCCCTGATGGACCACGGCCTGCCGGTATAAGCAAGGGGAAACGATTATGTTAGAGATCAAAAATATCCATAAGAAATTTGACGATCTGGAAGTGCTGAAAGGGGCTTCCATCAAGGTGGACGCCCATCAGGTGGTGGTCATCCTGGGCCCCAGCGGATCGGGCAAGACCACTCTTTTGCGGTGCATCAACTTCCTGGAGCACGCCGACCAGGGTCAGCTGGTGGTAGGCGACACCCAAGTGGATTTTTCTGCCGCCAAAAAGCGTGAGATCCGGGAGATCCGGAAAAAGGTAGGCTTCGTGTTCCAGAACTACAACCTGTTTGCCAACAAGACCGCCATTCAGAATGTGATGCACGGGCTTGTGGTGGTGAAGAAAATGCCCAAGGCAGAGGCCCGGAAAAAGGCAGAAGAAGCCCTGGCCTGGGTCAAGCTGTCGGACAAGCACGATTATTATCCCTCCCAGCTTTCCGGCGGCCAGCAGCAGCGGGTGGGGATTGCCCGGGCCATCGCCATGGAGCCGGACATCATCCTCTTCGACGAGCCCACCTCGGCTCTGGACCCCGAGCTCATCGGCGAAACACTGGAAATGATGAAGAATGTAGCCAAGCGGGGTATCACCATGCTGGTGGTCACCCACGAGCTCAGCTTTGCCCAGGACATCGCCGACAAGGTGATCTTTATGGATGGGGGCGTGGTGGTGGAAGAAGGCACTCCTGATGAGGTGTTCAACCACACCAAGGAAGAGCGCACCAAAAAATTCCTGGCCCGCATCCTCTCCGGCAAAACCATCCAAACAAACGAAGAACCCGTCAAAGCCTGAACACAAAGCAGCAGAAAGCCCCGGCCAAAATGGCCGGGGCTTTTCGATGGTAACCGGACTACGCTCCTTTTTCTGCTGTGATGCCTTCGCCCAGATAAATATCGTACTTGGCGTTGTCGCCGTATTCCTTCTCCAAAGCCTGGCACAGCTCTTCCAGGGAACCCAGAAGATGCTGGCGCTGGCCCTCCTCCAGCTTTTCCACCCGGTAGTCATGGGCCCGAACGCTGATATAAAAATCATACAGATCGCTTTCCAGATAGCAGGCGGCCGTGGCCTTTTGGGAAGTGAACCACTCTTCTCCGGCCAGATCGTCATAAAAGTCCGGAGGCGGATTGCCCCCATGGTAGGAAATATCCACCTCCAGGCAGGAAAGCTCCTCCTCCGGCAGCACCTGGCCCAATACCTTCTGCCCCACTTCCTCCCCGGCCAGAGCAAAGGACAGC
>JAHZHY010000304.1 GCA_019420045.1 Clostridiales bacterium | reverse complement strand
TTGCCCCTTGATAAGTGCAAAAAGCCACGCACAGGTCGCGGCTTTTTGCAGATTGGTTAAGGGTGGAACAAAAAATCCCCTTTTACTATATGGTTTTCCCACTGTTTGATGCCCCGGCTTTCGCCGGAGCGCATTTTTATCATTCGGCCTGCCAGAGGGTGAAACCCTCTTTGATGGTGGAAAGCACCTTGATGTCTTTCAGCTCCATGGGGTCCACTTTCAGCGGGTCTTTGTCCACGATCATCAGATCGGCCCATTTGCCCTCTTCCAGAGAACCTTTGGTCTTTTCTTCAAAATACTGATAGGCCCCGTTGATGGTCACGGCCTTCAGAGCTTCCAGCACCGGGATGCGTTCGCCTTCGCCCATAATGACGCCGCCCTTGCTCTGACGGCACACGGCGCACCACACGGTGTGCCACATATCAGGGGGCACCACCGGGGCATCCTGATGGAAGGTGAAGAGCACACCCTTTTCCAATGCGGTGTGAGTGGGGCTGATTTTCATAGCCCGTTCATCCCCGAAATTCTTCCGGTGCACATCGCCCCAATAATAGGTATGTGCCACAAAGAAGGAAGCGATCATCTGCAAAGCGGCCATCCGCTCCAACTGATCGGGCCGGACGGTCTGGGCATGAACCATCACCGGACGGATGGACTCCTTCTGCCGGCAGGTGCCCAGGGCTTTTTCATAGGCGTCGATAAACTGCTGGGATGCAGCGTCGCCGTTGCAGTGGGCCAGAAGCTGTACACCCCGGCGAAGGGCTGTGGCACAGAATTCCTCCACCGCTTGATCGGTATAGATGGAATAGCCCTTATAGCCCTCCTTGCCCCCCAGATAAGGCTTCGTCATCCAGGCGGTGCGGCCCTGTGGCGATCCATCCAGAAAGATTTTATAACCGCCCAGCCGCAGATTCCGCTGATAAGTACGGTACTGGGTGTATTGGTCCAGCAGCTCCTCATTGTTCTTCAGATCCGCATAGGCCACTACATCCATTTCCAGCAGGCCGCTTTTGGCGGCATTGGCCAAAAACTCAAAATCAGCCTGGTTCACCTTGCCATCCTGGCAGGTGGTGATGCCGTTGCGGAGATAGACCTGCTGGGCCTTTTTCAGGTTGTCCAGCCGCCGCTGTTGGGTAGGCTTGGGAATCTGGCGGGTGCGCTGGATCAGGGCGTTTTCCTCCAGATAGCCGGTGAGGTTGCCCTCATCGTCCCGGCCAATGCGCCCTCCCGGCGGATCGGAGGCATTGCAGCTGATGGACAGCTCCCGCAGTCCTAAGGTGTTGGCCACCCCCATATGCCCCGAAGAATGGGTGATGAGCACCGGGTGATCCCCCACCAGGGCATCCAGCTGTTTTGCGGTGGGATGGCAGCCGCCGGGCAGATCATTGTGATCATAGCCCGAGCCGATGATCCATTTTCCCGCTTCCAGATTGTTTTCCTCCGCCCACTGGCGCAGCCGCCCTCCAATCTCTTCCACACTCTGGCAGCCGGAAAGATTGGCATAATTCATGGCATCGGCCACATGGGACAGGTGGCTATGAGCATCGATAAAAGCCGGCATCAGCGTCCGCCCTTTGAGGTCTACCCGTTCTACTCCCTCTTCGGCCATGCTCTCCGCCGTTTTGAGGTCTCCGCAGAACACGATCTTGCTGCGGCGCACCAGAAGGGCTTCGGCATAAAGAGGCTCGGCCATGGTGAGGATAGGGCCGCCATAATAAAGAATATCCTTCAATTTTGTTCACTCCTTTGCTGGGAAAAGCCCTAGGCCAGTTCCAGAAGCACCGGGCAATGATCGCTGCCCAGCACCTGGGAATGGATCTCCGCCTTTTCGATCCGGTCTTTCAGCTCTTCCGATGTGAGAAAATAGTCGATACGCCATCCGGCGTTGTTCTGCCGGGCGTTGAACATATAGCTCCACCAGGAATAGGCGCCCACGGCATCGGGATGGAGAAGCCGGAAGGAGTCCACAAAACCGCTTTCCAGAAGCTCTGTCATCTTCTGCCGCTCCTCCGGGGTGAAACCGGCGTTTTTCACATTGGTGCGGGGATTTTTCAAATCGATCTCCTTGTGGGCCACATTCATATCGCCGCACACCACCACCGGCTGCCGCTCCTTGAGACGGAGCAGATAGTCCCGGAAGGCATCTTCCCATTCCATCCGGTAGGGAAGGCGCGTCAGCCCCCGCTGGGAATTGGGGGTATACACATTCACCAGGAAAAATTCCGGGAACCGGCAGGTGATGACCCGGCCTTCGGTGTCATGCTCCGGCAGCCCCAGTCCATAGGTCACATCCAGGGGTTCTTCCTTGGTAAAGACCGCCGTGCCGGAATAGCCCTTCTTTTCGGCGCTGTTCCAATACTGGAAATAACCGGGGGTGTCCACCTCCGCCTGTTCTTTCTGCATCTTGGTCTCCTGGATGCAGAAGATATCGGCCTCACTTTCCTTGAAATAATCTAAAAATCCTTTTCCCAAACAGGCCCGCAGGCCGTTGACATTCCATGAGATCAGGCGCATAGGCTCTTTCTCCTTTCCCGGCGGCAAAGCCGCCCTCTCGGTTTTCTTATTATAGCACAGGAATGAGAAGGATTTTCTGGAATTCAAAGAATGTTCACAGAAATATTTGGACAAAATTTTTATGAGTGAGCAAAAGGAAAGCCCGGCAAAAATTTGCCGGGCTCCGAAAAATTATTTTCTTGTGAATCAATAGGCCAGGATCAGACCCCGGTCCCCTGCATAGAAGGAGGCCAGGCCCCGCATTTCCAGCACGCTGATCTTGGCAAAGGGATACCGGCGCTGGCAGGCTTTGCGCAGCATTTCGGCGTCTTCCGGGTTGTTGCACTGGCTGATCACCAGATGCCGCCCCTGGATTTCGCCCCGTTCGCCCACCATCTCCACCAGCCGGTTGAGGGCCTGGGTCATGCCCCGCACCTTCTGATAGACCTTGATGTTGCCGTCTCCGTCCTCGCCGCAGAGAGGATGGATGTTGAGCATGGTGGCCATCATCCCCACCGCCCGGTTCATCCGTCCGGCGCTGACCAGCGTTTCCAGCGAACCGATGAGGAAATAGAGGGTGTGGCTCTTGCGGAATTCCTCGATTTTTTCCACGATCTCTTCAAAAGGCAGGCCTTCCCGGCACAGTTCGGCCAGCTTGAACACCATCAGGGCCATGCCGGAGGAAGCGCTTTTGGAATCCACCACATGGATCTTCACATCGGGATTTTCCGCCCTTGCCATATCGGCTGCCATGCAGGCGGTGGAATAGGAAGCGCTGAGCCGGGAGGAAATGGTGACCACGAAGATCTCTTCGGCGCCCTGCATCTCCTTGAGATAGGCGGCAGGAGAGGGACAGGAAGAACTCCACTGACCCTTGATCTCCCGGGGTTTTTCCACGAAATACCGGGCCGGAGTGGGTTCCAGATCCAGATAGGACAGACCGCCGGGGCCATTGATGGACATAGGGACCACTCCATATTCAAAAGCGGTCTCCCCGGCGAAAAAGGCCTGGGTCACATCGGAAGAACTGTCGGAGAGGATTTTGTATTTCATGGGAAACGCCTCCTGTATAAAAGGATTGATAAAATTCCGCTTGTTTGTTATGAGTATACACGAATCTAGTTATAAATACAAGATGTCCCGGATGCTCTGTGAAAAATTTTAAAATCCTTCCCCCATTTGAAACGAATTTGTGAACTTGATTTTCAGTCCTTGACATTTTGAAAGTTTGTGATAGGATTGACTTAGCACTCGAGGATGAAGAGTGCTAACGCACCGTAAGGCAACGAGAAAAGGCGGTGTTTTGGATGGACCTGTCGGAGCGCAAGAGGAAGATCCTCAAAGCGATCATTGAAAATTATATCGAAACCGCAGAGCCCGTGGGCAGCAAGCTGCTGGCCGCCGAGGCCAAGGGCTCGGTTTCATCGGCCACCATCCGCAATGAGATGAGCGAGCTGGAGGAAATGGGCTACATCGAAAAGCCTCACACCTCCGCCGGGCGGGTGCCCTCTCCTCTGGGCTACCGGCTGTATGTGGATGAGCTGATGAACCGCTGCCGCACCACAGCCCGGGAAATCGAGCAAATGCGAAGGGCGCTGGAAAGCAAGATCCAGGAGCTGGACGACACCATGGAAGAGGCTTCGGCCATCCTTTCCGAACTCACCGGCCAGCCCACCGTTTCCCTTTCTTCCCGCCACAATCGCCGCCAGGTCAAGCGCCTGGAACTCATCCCTATCGCCGAAAGCGACTACGCTTTGGTGGCGGTGACAGTGCCCCCGGCGGTGAACAACAAAGTGGTGCATCTTTCCCAGGCGTTGGAGCCGGAGGAGATCGATGCCTTCTGCCGGGCCGCAAACCTGGTTCTGGCAAAAGAGGGCGGCTCCTTGCGGCTGGATGAACTGGGGCAGTCGGTGCCTCCTGCATCGCCGCTTCACCAGCTCATCACCCAGGCCGCGGAATTCGTGTGGCAGATCGAGCAGCCTTCCGATTCCTATGACATGGTGGTCAAGGGAGTCTCCCGGCTGCTGGGCAATCCGGAATATTACGATGCCCAGAAGGCCCAGCCTTTGCTGGAGCTTTTGGGCGACAAGGAAAAGGTATTCGGCCTGGCCCGGGATTACAAGCCCCAGATGCTCAACATCCGCATCGGGCCGGAAAACGGCCAGGGTCCCATGGAAGACGCCAGCTTCGTCTTTACCTCCTACGATCTGGGGGAGGATGTGAGCGGCATCATCGGGGTCATCGGCCCCACCCGTATGGACTACAGCAAAATCGCCTCCCGGCTGCTGCTTCTCAGCCGGACGCTGGGAGGACTGATGCCCATCCGTTTCCCACAGGAACCAAATGGGCAGAATAAAGAAGACCAATAAACAGCAAACAACGAGCCCCCAGGGCAGATAGGTGGAACAGCATGGACAACATGGAGAAGGAAAAAGAAACACAGCAGACAGAGGTTGAGCAGGAAACCTGCTCCTGCCCGGAAAACCAGCCGGCCCCGGAGGCGGAGGTCCCCCAGCCCAAGGAGGACTGGAAGGAGCAGTACCAGCAGCTCAACGACAAATATATCCGGGTGCTGGCGGAATATGATAATTACCGCAAGCGTTCCCAGAAGGAGCGGGACAGCGTCTTTTCCGACGCCCAGGCCATGACGGTGGAACAGCTTCTGCCGGTGCTGGACAATCTGGACCGGGCGCTGGAACAGAAGTGCGCCGATGAAGAATACCAGAAGGGCGTGGAGCTGATCGCCAAGCAGTTCAAAGAAACGCTGGAAAAGATGGGCGTCACCGAGATTGCCGCCCAGGATCAGCCCTTTGATCCCCGCTTCCATGACGCCGTCATGCACATCGAACAGGAAGACCTGCCGGAAAACACCGTCTCCCTGGTGATGCGCAAAGGCTACATCATGGGTGAAAAGGTCATCCGCCACGCCATGGTGCAGGTGGCCAATTAAAAAGCCCCTTTTTCAATATGTCAAAAAGGCACTGCCTTTTTCATAACAAAGTCAAAATAAACTCATATAGTTTGGAGGAATACACTATGTCTAAGATCATCGGTATCGACCTTGGTACAACCAACTCTTGCGTGGCCGTCATTGAAGGCGGCGAACCCAATGTGATCCCCAACGCCGAAGGCGCCCGGACCACTCCGTCCGTTGTGGCATTTTCCAAAACCGGCGAGCGCATGGTAGGCCAGGTGGCCAAGCGCCAGGCCGTCACCAACCCCGACCGCACCATCATCTCCATCAAGCGTGAGATGGGCTCCGATCACAAAGTCCATATCGACGGCAAGGATTATTCTCCCCAAGAGATTTCCGCTATGATTCTCCAGAAGCTGAAGGCCGACGCCGAAAGCTATCTGGGCTCCCCTGTGACCCAGGCGGTCATCACCGTGCCTGCCTACTTCACCGACAGCCAGCGCCAGGCCACCAAGGACGCCGGCAAGATCGCCGGTCTGGAAGTGCTGCGTATCATCAACGAGCCCACCGCTGCTGCTCTGGCCTATGGCGTGGACAAGGAAAACGAGCAGAAGGTCATGGTGTATGACCTGGGCGGCGGCACCTTCGATGTGTCCATCTTGAACATCGGCGATGGCACTGTGGAAGTGCTGGCCACCGCCGGCAACAACCGTCTGGGCGGCGACGACTTTGACCAGCGGATCATCGACTGGATCGTCTCCGAGTTCAAGAAGGAACAGGGCGTGGACCTGTCCGGCGACCGGATGGCCATGCAGCGCCTGAAGGAAGCTGCCGAAAAGGCCAAGATCGAGCTGAGCGGCATGCTCAACGCCAACATCAACCTGCCCTATATCACCGCCGATGCCTCCGGCTCCAAGCATCTGGACATGACCCTGTCCCGGGCCAAGTTCAATGAGCTGACCGCCGATCTGGTGGAAGCCACCATGGGCCCTGTGAAGCAGGCCATGTCCGACGCCGGCCTGAGCGCCAATGATCTGGCCAAGGTTCTGCTGGTGGGCGGCTCCACCCGTATCCCCGCCGTGCAGGATGCCGTCAAGAGCATCACCGGCAAGGACCCCTTCAAGGGCATCAACCCCGATGAATGTGTAGCCATGGGCGCTGCCATCCAGGGCGGCGTGCTGGGCGGCGAGGTCAAGGACCTGCTGCTGCT
>JAHZHY010000303.1 GCA_019420045.1 Clostridiales bacterium | reverse complement strand
GATCCCTACACCAACAGCGTCCGCACCATGTGGGAGAAGATGGCCGACTACGGCTACCTCACCGAAGGGGACATCAAGATCGACGATCATATGAATTCGGACATTTATAAGCGAGCGCTGGAATCCCTCATTGAGGAATATCCCGACAGCCAGTTCTTCAAGGATAAGATGGCTCAGTTCGAAAGCAATAACGCATAATAGACCACTGAAGTACAGCAAATGGCACAAATCCCAGAAAGGAATTGTGCCATTTGCGCACTTCCGTTTGGTATGATCCCCATTAGTAACGAAGGAGAAAACTACGGTGCTTAAAAATTTTCTGAAACAACGCCTGGGCGTCATCGTCATTTTCATCGCCGTTTTGGTGGGATATGTCCTGCTGACCGATGTTTTTCATGTGCTCAATCCGTTTTTGTTCCATAGCATCACCACGGTGCCCAGCCGATTTAAAGAATATTTGCCCCAGTTGCTGGAAGGTTTAAAAAGCTCTATGAAGCTGCTGGTCATTGCTTATTCCATGGCGCTGGTCTTCGGCATTTCCCTGGGGTCGCTCATCGGCCTGAGCCGGAAAATTCGAAAAAATGTGGTACCCTATATCAACGCCTTCAGCGCCATCCCGGTGACCCTGCTCACCCCCTATGCCATCAATCTGTTTCCCTCTTTCTGGGTGGCCTCGGTGTTCATCATCTTTTTGGGCTGTTTCTGGATCATTCTGGGGTCCACCATCACGGCGGTGCTGACCATCGACCGCCGGTATCTGGAAAACGCCGCCACGCTGGAGATTCCGGCCAGCCACCGGCTGTTCCGCATCGTCCTGCCTGCCGCGGCGCCGGCCATCCTCACCGGATGCCAGATCGCTCTGAAATTGGCCTTCATGCTGCTGGCTGTGGCCGAAATGTTCGGCGCCACTTCCGGAATGGGCTATTTCATCCAGTACTATTCCGATTTTGGCCGCTTTGATGTGGTGGCTGTGGGATTCATCTTCATGGCGATCGTGCTGGTGCTGCTGATGTATGTGTTCGATCTGATCAAAAACCGGATCCTCCACTGGACCATCAACAACTGAGCTCTCCCCTTTCAAGATCTCTTGTCTTTTGTGATGGAAAAGGGCCTGTTTTGCCCCAATACAGAGCAAAGGCAGCGCTGTACTGACATTTTCAAGGAGGTTTGACAAATGAAAGATCAAATGACCCCGATGGAACGGGCCACTGCTCTGGCCAAAGGGCTGCCTGTGGACCGGCTGCAGTGCAATCCCAATGTGGCAAACGGCGTAGCCCGTATTTATGGATGCAAAATCCTGGAGCTGAGTCAGAGTGCAAAAACCCTTGCCCAAGCTCAGGTGGCAGCCTACCGGAAATTCGGTTATGACAGCATTCGAATCTTCACCGATCTGTTTCCCTGGGCAGAAGCTATGGGAGCAAAAGTGAAATATCCAGAGGATGAGACTGCTGATTTGGCCGAGCCTGCCATCACCGATGTGAGCCAAATCGACTCTCTTCAGCCAGCAGATCCTTATAAAGATGGCCGTCTTCCCCTGCAGCTGGATGCTATGAAATATCTGGTAGATGAAGTGAAGGGCGAAATCGGCTGCTCCTGTGGTATTGTGGGCGCTTTCACCAACGCCTTTTTCCTCATGGGCGTCAACAAGACTCTGAGTATGATCTACAAAAATCCAGAAGCGGTTCATCGGCTGTGTCGGGTTTCCTTGGAAACCGTCAAGGCGTATGCTGCTGCAGCCATTGATATTGGTATTACACCAGCAATTTCTGAACCAATGTCTTCCTGTACTGTGGTCAGCCCTAAAGCCTTTCGGGAGTTTTCTTTGCCCTATTTGAAAGAACTGGTGGATTTTATCAAGAGCAGAGGTAAAGGCGTTGTGGTGCACATCTGTGGTCAGACCAATAAAATATGGGAAGATGTGGCTGATCTGGGGATTGCTGGATTAAGCATCGACAATGTGGCCAGTCTGGCTGATTGTAAGCGCGTGGTGGGTGACAAAGTGAAGATCCTGGGCAATGTAGACCCGGGGGTGACCATGTTTTCTGGCACGCCGGAAGAAGTGCGTCAGAGCACATTGCAGTGTATCCTGGATGCCTATGACAGCCCCAAAGGGTATATGGTCATGTCTGGCTGCAGTCTGCCGGTGGACACCCCGCAGGAAAACATCCAGGCCATGATGGATACTGTGCGGGATGTAGGTTATCCGGTGTGCCCCGATCGGGTAAGGGAACTGCTTCAGGCTTGCGAAAAGGGAAAAAAATAACCTGAAAAAGGAGAAAAAACATCGATGCACATGCTGATCTGGCACAACATTTCCCGCCGTCGGGCCCAATCGGTGCTCACCATCGCCATCACCATCCTGACCATTTTGACATTTGTGATGGTGCTGGGGATTTTCCTGCTGGCACGCAAGGGTATCGGGCTTTCTCAGCAGCGCCTGGGGGCCGACGCTCTGGTGGTGAGCACTGGGGTCACGGTGGACGGTGAAGATTTGCTTTTCAGTGCCGTGCCGGAAAATGTTTATATGTCCAATGAGATATTAGACCAGGTGCGACAAATGGATGGCGTGGCGGCGGCCACACCCCAGTTTTATTCTCAGACCCTGGAGGGTTCTTGCTGTGATTTGGGTAAAGAGACCCGGATTGTGGGATTTGATCCCGAGAGTGATTTTATCCTGGAGCCCTATTTCAGTGAAAAATCCTATGAACAGCTTCAGGATGATGAGATCATTCTGGGGGGGAATTTTGGGGGATTCATGGGATCCCGGTTTTTTGTTTTGGCCAATGGATTCAGAGTGGTGGGCCAGCTCTACCCCACTGGAAGCGGCATGGACGATACCATTTTCATGAATATCGATGTGGCCCGGAAAATTTCCGCTCAATCTGATGTGCTCAAGAACCTTTGGGAGGAAAAGGACCCCTATGATTACATTTCAGTGGTCATGGTAAAGCTGGATCCTCAGATGAAACCGGAAGATTTTTCTGCGCAGATTAATGCCTCGGGACTGGATGTTCAGTGTATTCTTACAAACAGTACTATATCAGATCTGCAGCAGCAACTAGAAGCCATTTTGGTGGTGCTGTTGGCTTTGTGGCTGGCTACCATGCTCATCGCTGCTTTGGGGCTTTATGGTCGGTTTAGTGCGTTGGCAAAAAGCCGCAAAAAGGAAATTGGCCTGTTACGTGCTATTGGTGTGGAAAAAAGCAAGGTATTCGGGCTGGTTATCGGGGAAGCTTGCGCAATGGCGCTGATAGGGGGAGTCGTGGGCAGTGGTGCTGCCTTACTTTGCATGAAACCGCTGATTGAGATGCTGCGAGGAGTATTTTCCCTATCCCCCTCGGTGTGGACATGGGATCTGGCATTGCTTTGTGCTGCCGCAGGGGTAGGGCTTTCCTGCCTGCTGGGGTTCTTTGCCGCCTTGGGGCCGGCGCTGAAAAGTGCATCTATGGACCCCCAGGCTGCCATCACCCAGGGAGAGGTGGACTGATATGGAAATCTGTATGCTGGAACATATCAAAAAGGAATACCGTATGGGCGAGTTGGTCTGTCCTCTGAAGGATGTTTCCCTACAGGTGAATACGGGGGATTTCATTACAGTGGAAGGGCCTTCGGGCATTGGGAAAAGCACGCTGCTCTATGTGATGGGAACCCTACTACAAGGAGACGGCGGGGTATACCGGTTTGAAGAAAAGGACATCAGTCGATTGACAGATAAAGAGCGATCCCGGTTGCGGGCAAAGAAGATCGGTTTTCTGTTTCAGGATTCCACCATGATCCAGGCCCTCACATTGCGGGAAAATCTGCTCTTTGCCCAGCGGGTAGGAGAAAAGAAGCGGGCGGACAAAAAACGGGTGGATGAACTGCTGGAGCGGTTCGGTTTGAGTGACCGGGGAGGATTTTTTCCCTATCAGCTCTCCGGCGGTCAGCGCCGCCGGGCCATGGCGGCCCGGTGCCTGATCCACAATCCTCTGCTCATTTTGGCCGATGAGCCTACAAACGACCTGGATGCTCATTGGTCGGAGGAGATTGTCAGTCAGCTGAAGGAAGAGAGCCAAAGGGGGGCAGGGGTGGTCATGGTGACCCACGACAGCCGCTGGACTCCCTATACCACCTGCCGGCTCTTGCTGCGGGATGGGGTGCTGATGGCTCCCGATGACCAAAACAAGAAAAATCAATAGAGAGAACAGGAGAAGAAAGATGAAGAACAAGATGACTGCTATTATTTCGGCCATTCAGGCGGTGGCCGCACTGTGCGTGTTGGGAGCGGTAAAAATCTGGGCTCCGGTGTGCAGCGGCATGCTGACGCTGGAAACTGGGAAGGAAGTGGCCATGAAGTGCCATTATGCCGGCCAGGCCGCCATAGCGGTGGCCGTGATTCTGCTGGTGAGCGCAGGGATTACCTTTTTTGCGAAAAGCGCACACAAACTGGTCCAGGTGATCTCCATTATGGGTGCTGTGATGCTCTTTTTACTCTTCACTTCCCTCATCGGCATCTGTGCCAACACCGAGATGTCCTGCCATACTACCGCCCTCTGGGGAAAAGGGGCTGCCATCGTCATCATCATCGCAGCGGTTGTAGACCTGCTTGCCGGTAAGAAGGGGCAGATTCCCAACTGATCACAGGTACCTGGCCGTTGCAGCAGTCTCTATTTTGTGATAACGGGGGATGAGAACCATGTATACATCGGAACAGATTCTGGATACCACACTCCGGGGCGAAAAACCGCCCCGGATTCCCTGCATCTGCCCGGGGGGCATGATGAATATGCTGTCAGTGCCTTTGATGGAGCTGGCAGGGGTCTATTGGCCCCAGGCCCATCAGGACCCGGAGGCCATGGCACAGCTGGCTGGTGCCGCCTATGTCAACGGCCTTTTTGACAACATCGGCGTACCCTTCTGTATGACAGTGGAGGCCCAGGGGATGGGGGCTCAGGTGGATCTGGGCGATCGGTACACCGAGCCCAGGGTGACGGAATATGCCATTCACTCGGTGGAGGAATGGGCCCAACTGAAAACACTGGATTTGACAAAGGGGCGTGCCAAAACGGTACTGGAGGCCATTGCCCTTATTCGAAAAAAATACCCTCAAGCGGCAGTAATGGGAAACCTCACCGGCCCGGTGAGCTTGGCTTCTTCGCTGGTGGATGCCACCCACTTTTACAAAGAACTGCGGAAAAAGCCCAAGGAGGCCCAAAAGGTGATGGATATCGTCACCGACAACCTGCTGGCCTTTGGAAAGGCACAGATTGAGGCGGGGGCGGAGTTCATCACGATCTCCGATCCCAGCGGAACCGGGGAGATCCTGGGACCCAAACTGTTTGAGCAGTTTGCCCTGACCAGCATCAACCGGCTGTGCCGCCAGCTTAAGCCGCTGTGCAAAGGGGTCATCGTCCACATCTGTGGCCAGCTTCAGCCCATTTTCCCGCAGCTGGAACGGTTGGAGTGCAGTGCGTTAAGTGTGGATGCCATTGTGAACATCAAGCAGCTGCGGCAGGCCCTGCCCCATAAAGTAATCATGGGCAATGTGAGTACCTTCGCTCTGGCGGGGGGACAGAAGGAAGTGATTCAAAATTTGTGCCGCACCTGCCTGGATCAGGGGGTGCAGATTCTGGCCCCTGCCTGCGGCCTGGGAACCACCACAGAGGTGGGCAGCATCCGGCTGCTGATGGAGGCCGCCAAAGAGCGGGCGGAGGAAAACCATGCTGTGTGTTGAGCCCCAGGGAGCACAGAATGTGCTGGAGTTATTGCGGAAAAAGGAGATTTTGTTGGAAAGCCCCTGCAATGGCCAGGGGCTGTGCGGCAAGTGTAAGATCCGCATTTTGTCTGGGGAAGTGCTCCCGCTCACCCCCCAGGAGGAACGATTTCTCACAGCGGAGGAGCGGGCACAGGGCGTCCGGCTGGCCTGCTTGACGGTGCCCCGGGGCTCCATCACCCTGGATCCGCTGGGGCTGCTGGGAGAAGGGCAAAGCGATGTGCTGGGTGGTGGGGATATGCCCACTTTCCCCTTTGATCCTCCAGTGTCGGGCCGGGAGATCTGGCTGGAAGCGCCCACACTGGAGCAAAACCGGGCTTTGTGCGATGGCCTGAACCAGGAAGGCCCCCTGCCTCTGTCCCTTTTGCGGAAATTACCGGCTCTGGTGGGGAAAAAAAACTTGGGACTGGTGTGCCGGGAAGGGCGGGCGGTAGATCTGCGGCCCGATGGACTCCTTTATGGTCTGGCTGTGGACATTGGCACCACCACTGTGGCGGTGACTTTGATCGATCTGCACACTGGTCAGTGCGTGGGGGAAGACGGCTTTGTCAATCCTCAAAAGGCCTATGGCCTGGATGTGCTTTCCCGCATCCATTACGATATGGAACATCCTGGCGGTGTGAAGGAGCTGCAAAAAGCCATCGTCCAACGCCTGAGCCAAAGCGCCCGGCAGCTGACCGTCCAGGCGGGAGTGCCTTTGGACGCCGTATATGAGATGACGGTAGGAGGTAATTCTACCATGCTGCACTCCCTGTTGGGGGTGCCTTTGGGAAGTCTGGGCCGTGCTCCGTACAGCAGCGTTTTTAACCGGCCTATAGAAGTGAGCGCCCGGGAGCTGGGCTTTCCCTTTTCCGATGCGGCTCAGATCTATTGTATTCCTTCGGTGTCGGCTTATATCGGCGGAGATATTGTAGCTGGTTCACTGGCCGCCCGTCTGGATACCGCTGAGGATACCGTTCTCTTCCTGGATATTGGAACGAACGGAGAGATGATTCTCAGCCGCCGGGGCCGGATGTATGCATGCTCCTGCGCCGCAGGCCCGGCTTTGGAGGGGATGAATATTTCCTGCGGCATGCGGGCGGAGAGTGGTGCGGTGGAGCATGTGTCCTTTGCCGGGGGAAAGGCCCATTTGGGTGTCATTAGCGGGCAGCCACCTCGTGGTCTGTGTGGCAGCGGTATTTTGGAGACGGTAAGCCAGGGAGTGGCCGAGAGGATCATCTCCCCCAGCGGTCGTCTTTGCAAAGACTCTCCTCTCACCGATACAGATGAAAACGGAAAACGGCGTATTGTGCTGGATCGGGAGCGGGGACTGTTTGTCACGCAGGGGGATGTGCGCCAGGTGCAGCTGTGCAAAGGCGCTATTTTATCCGGAATTCTCACCTTGCTTCGGCAACTGAAATTAACGGAGGAGGAAGTGGATCGGGTAGTGGTAGGAGGACAGTTCGGCAAGCACCTGGACCCGGCCAGCCTCACCGGTGCAGGACTGGTGCCCCGATGCTTGGAAAAGAAGATTACCTATATTGGAAATTCGTCCATGACCGGGGCGAAAATGTGCCTGCTTTCCCGGGAAGAGCGTCTGCGTGCCAGGGAGATTGCTCATAAAATCTCCTATGTGGAACTGTCGGTTTCGCCGGGGTACGAAAGGCTGTTTACCCAGTGCCTGCGCTTTGAAAGCGGGCAGCATACCGGGATTTGATTCCGGATATGAGAAAGAGAGAATGAAACAACATGGAACGATTTGTATGCGGCGGAAACAATCTTCACGCCCAGCTGCGGCCGGAAATGGTGGAGAAAATGGGCATCCACAGCCCGGAGGAGCTGCATTGCAGAGGAGAAAATGTGTGGCAGGTGGCTCTGGCGCTACAAAAATCCGGATGGGTCACACTGCCCTTTTGCAACACATTGTGTAGTGAAGGGTTGGGCGCTCATCCCAGCCTATCGCTGGAAGGCGCTAGGGTGCGGGAGCAACCTTACCAGCGCATCGATGAACTGCCGGAACAGCTGTCATTGAATTTTCCTCGCATGGAGGCGATGCAGCAGGCTATGGATCGGTGTGGTGAGGCAGGGCTGGACATGATTTATAATGTGGAAGGCCCCTTTACAATCCTTAGTTCACTGGTACCCATGAGTCGGATGTTTGCTGCTCTCCGTAAGCCTCAGGGGGAGGCCCTGCTCATGCGAGCGGAGGATTGGATCTGTAAGTATAGCCACATGGCCATGGAGCATGGAGCCCGAGTTCTTTCCTTTTCAGATCCGGTGGCTACAGTGGACATTCTGGGGAGCAAGGTGTTTGAACAAAATTTTCTGCCCAGCTGTCGGCGTCTGGTGATGCGTTTGTGCAGGGAAAACCCTGGTGTGGTGCTTCATCTCTGTGGAAAACTCACCCAGAGTCTGCTGGACACCCAGCATGCTGCAGTAACTTGTTGGGTGCCGGAAAAGAGGACTGAGACCTATGGGGAGACCCTGCGGGCTTTCAGCCATGCCCATCACCAAGGGGGAATCGTGGGGCATTTTTGCGTAAATATGCTTTCGGCTAAGCGAAATTGGCTGTATGAAATTCAGTTATAAAACCACAAAAAGAAAGGAGATCGGCTCACAATGGCGGAAAAAGAAAAGCTACTGAAGGAAATGGAACGCTGCGTTCTGGAGATGGAGGACGAAGCGGTGGTGGGTGTGGCCCAGGAGTATGTGGACTGTGGCTACGACGCTTACGAAGGAATCACAGAAGGCCTGTCCAAGGGAATGGAAAAAGCTGGCCAACTCTATGAGGAAGAGGAGTATTTTGTGCCGGAGCTGCTGATTTGTTCGGATGCTATGTATAACGGCCTGGATGTGCTCAAACCTCATCTGAAGCATAGCACAGATGATCACGGCTGCAAAGCAATTATTGGTGTGGTAGAGGGGGATACTCACGACATCGGGAAAAATTTGGTGAAGACAATGATGGAAACCGCCGGATTTGATGTGATTGACCTGGGGCGTGATGTGCCTGTGGATGAATTTATCGCCAAAGCCAAGGAGATCGGCACCGGACTTGTCTGTATGTCTACCCTGATGACCACAACCATGGCCAATATGCAGAAAGTCATCGAACGGTTGAAAGCCGAAGGCATTCGGGATCATTTCAAAGTGATGGTGGGAGGCGGCCCTATTTCCCAGTCCTTTGCTGATAAGATTGGTGCCGATGCGTATACCACGAATGCAGCTGAAGCCGCCAAGCGGGCCCAGGAACTGGCCTGATCTCTTGTGTGGTTTTCCATTGGACCCTTTTTATCAGGGCCTGTTGTAAAATAGGCTAGTAAAAAAGACAGACTGAGCAATCCGAAAATGATTGCTCAGTCTGTCTTTTTTAAGGCCAATTTGTGCATAAAATCAAGAAGTAAGACTAGGTATTGATTGAAAAATATGTAGTCTTGTTCTAAAGCAACAAGATAGCAATAGCGGCAAGGTAAACGAAGGCCAGAAAAGAGGCATCCAATTTGTCATATCTGGTAGCAACTCTTCGAAATCACTTGATTTTCTGAAAGAAACACTCAATCAGACGCCACTCCTTGTAGATGCCAATCTATCGGCCAAAGCTAGGAAAGATTTTTCTGAGGCGGAATTACATAACTGGAGCCACGCTCTGAGATATATTCCCGATAACCTGTGCACCGTAAGCGCAGTCTGACAGGCCGTAGGCCTCCGGCAGTTTCGGACAATCCAGAGCATTCCATTCGGCGTCGTCCGATGGTCCTTGTGCGGGCGACATAGATTTCCTGTTTCTTCTAGCGGTAGCATCGGTTTGATCCGCTCCCATTGTTCTTTTGTTAATTCAGAGCGTTTTATGCCCTGAGTTTTACATATTGCGTCCTATTGTGAAACTTTTATTTTTCAAACAAGACCTAGACCTGTGTACTTGAGAAAATGATCTTATAGCATCCTAAAAACTGAAAAGGCTATCCACATAGGCGCTGGTCAACAGTTGGTATCGGGGGGGGGGATGCACATTTTCAAAAAAGTCGTAATTATTATAGAAATTTTAGCTATTCCGACTGTCAGTGATAGCAGAAAACCTACCGTAGAATTGTAAAATTCTGCGGTAGGTCAAAGCATTATGGCTTAATATGTAGCGGTTTTGTGGGGTGGGAAGCGATATGTTTCATGGCGGCTTCTACTTTGGCACGGTTGGCATCAAGACAGATTTGCAGCAGAATGTTGACGGCTTCCGCCGGTGGGTTCGGGTCATGAAAGCGATAGTTCAGCTTGCGTGTTGCCACAGTCACAGCCACCTCCTTGTGATCTGTTTCAATCTATGCGGAGGTCAGCGAGAATAGGACTGACTGCGGTGATGTTGGCGTTCTTTTGGCTTGGTCAGATATTGCTGGAGTTTCTGCTCTGCACGCAGGTTGGCATACATGGACTCCCGGGTGTGGAGAATCCGCAGGGCAATTTTCCGCTGCCGGTACAGAGGCAGCAATGCCGCAGTGCATTGGTCCCGTTCCTGCAATAGTGCAGTCCGGCTTTCTATATTGCTGCAACGCCGAAGACGATTGTAACAGTGGGTTCGCTGGGATTGCAGCTGCTGAATTTGTCGTGCAATCCGATCGAGGAAATGCTCCACATCCTCCGGTGTATTGAGATGTGCACGGTGCACTAATTCAAGCTGCTGGGAGAATTGCTGCAGGTGACGGCAGGCCTCACGCATCTGAGGAGATAGGGGAGTATGTTTTTTCTTTTTGGGCAGCAAACCGAGAAAATAGCAGTAGTGGAGATAGAGGGCGAGAAATCCGGTGATCTTTTTGGATTTTTTGAAACTTCCCCGCACTTTCATTTTTCGGACAGGGGAATGCTGGAGAGTTTTGTAATAGTGGTAATCTGCCTGATAGGATGGATATTGGATCTCCCAGTTCAGCTGGTGAATGCGTTTCTGGATTTCAGGCATGGAGTAGCCCTTGCCTAATTGATACAGCCGTACAGATTTTTTGCTGCCGATGGTGCGGATAGTGGGATATTTCCGGTTGGGGACACAATTCAGAATATAACCACGCCGGGCAAGGCTTTTCAGAAAATAATCCAAATTGCTGCTGAGTCCGATGCACTCGTCAATGGCTTGACGCATGAGATTGTATCGAGTGGGTTCCCCCTGTTTTTCGGCAAAATAAAGGCTGCGGGGTGTTTTTCCATCGGGGCGTTC
>JAHZHY010000302.1 GCA_019420045.1 Clostridiales bacterium | reverse complement strand
TGTTCAGTGACGAGGTCTTTGTCTTTACCCCCAAGGGGGATGTGATCAACCTGCCGGCCGGCGCCACGCCCATCGACTTTGCCTATGCCATCCATTCGGCGGTGGGCAACCGGATGGTGGGAGCCAAGGTCAATGGCCGGCTGGTGCCCATCGACTACGAGCTGAAAAACGGCGAGATCGTGGAAGCGGTCACCTCCAAGGAGACCGCCGGTCCCAAGCGGGACTGGCTTCAGATCGCCAAAACCGCCGAGGCCCGCAATAAGATCAAGCAGTGGTTCAAAAAGGAGCGGCGGGAAGAGAATATCCAGCAGGGCCAGGCCGCATTGGACCGGGAGCTGAAACTGACCCTGCTCTACAACGATTTCCAGCGGGAAGAAGTGTACGGCCCGGTGCTTCGCCGGTTCAATTTTGCCGCAAAGGATGACCTCTATGCCAGCATCGGTTATGGCGGCGTCAGCTGCGCCAAGATCCTCACCAAGGCGCAGGAAGAAGTGGAGCGCATCAACCGGCAGAAAAACAAGAACGACCCCAACAAGGTGACTTTGCAGCGGAAGCGGGCCACCAGCGACAGCGGCGTCATTGTGGAAGGGGTGGACAACTGCCTGGTGAAGTTCTCCAAGTGCTGTACCCCCATTCCCGGCGACAACATCGTGGGCTTTGTCACCCGGGGCTATGGCGTGTCCATCCACCGCACCGAGTGCCGCAATGTGGCCAAGGGCATGGAGAACACCGAGGAATATGGCCGCTGGGTGCGGGTGTCCTGGGACCCCTACACCAAGTTTAAATTCAGCACCGGCATTCAGATAAGAGCCAAGGCCCGGGTGGGCATCCTGGCAGACATTCTTCAGGTGTGCAGCGTGATGAAGATCAATGTCACCGAGATGAATGTGCGGGACAGCCAGGGCCAGGGCAATTATTTCTGCACCCTGGAGGTCTTTGACCGGGAGCAGCTGGAAAATATTATGAATCGCATCCGCAAGGTCAGCGGCGTCATCGAAGTGAGCGGTACCATGGCGGAGAAAAACTAAGCAAAGAACAGAGGAGGAAACCATGCGAGCGGTTGTTATCCGAACAAGCGGAGCCAATTTGCGGGTGAACGGGCAGGATCATGCCCGCATCGGCCGGGGGCTGGTGGTACTTTTGGGCGTGACCCAGACAGACGGGGAGAAGGAAGCCACATATCTTGCAGAAAAATGCGCAGGATTGCGGATCTTTGAGGATGAAAATGGAAAACTCAACCTGTCGCTGAAAGATGTGGGCGGGCAGATGTTGGTGGTGTCCAACTTCACCCTTTATGCCGATTGCTCTCACGGCAGAAGACCGGATTTCCTGGCGGCGGCCAAGCCGTCCCAGTCGGAGCCGCTGTATGAGTTTTTCCTCCAGGAGCTGCGGCGGCTGGAGGTGCCTTTGGAAAGCGGCGTCTTTGGCGCCGATATGCAGATCGACCATGTAAACGACGGGCCGGTGACCATCATCATGGACACCGACCAGATGATGAAGAAAAAATAAGAGGGAGGGGATACCCATGAAGATACAAGTGATCCCGGTGGGGCCGTTGGCTACCAACTGCTACCTGCTGGGGGACGAGGAGACGGGGGAGTGCGCCATCATCGATCCCGGCGCCCAGGCCGAGCGGAAAATCATCCCGGCTCTGGAAGAGTTCGGCATGAAATGCACCAAGATCCTGCTGACCCACGGCCATTTTGACCATATCATGGCCTTGCGGGATGTGAAGGACAAGACCGGTGCCGAAGTCTGCATCCACAAAAACGATGCTCCCATGCTCACCGAAGAATACCAGAGCACCTGGAAGGCCCTGGCGGCCCGGGGTTACCGGCAGGCTCTGGCCGACCGGATGCTGGAAGATGGGGACACTGTGCAGGTGGGCAACCTGACGGTACGGGTGATGCTCACTCCAGGTCACACCCAGGGCTCCTGCGTCTATCTGTGCGAGGACGCCATGTTTGCCGGAGATACTTTGTTCTGCGGCGGCTGCGGCCGGTGGGATCTGGACGGCGGCGATGCCGATCAGATGTATGACAGCCTCCGCCGCCTGGCGGCTTTGGAGGGTGATTTCCGGGTTTTCCCCGGCCATGAAGAGGCCACCACCCTGGAACACGAACGCCAGACCAATCCGGTCATGACCTATGCGATGAAACGATGCAAATGATTTTACAGGGCACCGCGTTGGAGACGGCGGTGCATGAAACTTTGGTCTGCCTGCTTCCCGAAGAGCGCCACGGCCTTGCGGAAGACTGTGCCCAGGAGGGAACGGTCACCGTCTCCCTCGCGCGGGAAGGAGAAGACTTCCTTTGCCGGGTGCAGGCTGTGCGGGGCGGCGAAGAGAGAATGGGAGAATGCCGTCTGCCGCCGGAAGGGGACAGCCCGCTGGAGCAAAAGCGGGTGGAGACCCGGGCGGTGAAAACCGCCGTCTATCGGGCGGTGGTGGGCTTTTTGCCGGAGCCTCCTGTGTGGGGCGCCATGAGCGGCGTCAAACCGGCCAAGCCT
Source organism: Clostridiales bacterium (assembly GCA_019420045.1). Classification (GTDB taxonomy): domain Bacteria; phylum Bacillota; class Clostridia; order Oscillospirales; family Butyricicoccaceae; genus Pseudobutyricicoccus. Next base: position 501 of record JAHZHY010000302.1, on the reverse strand, counting down.
TTGCGCCAGGCCTTCCCCCAGGGGATCGAGGAAGAAGAAGCAGACGAATTTTTGAACGAGCGGTTTTTCATCGCTCCATCCCGGCGGAAGCTGGCCATCCGCTGCGCCCAGAAGGCCCAGCAGCTGGAACGCAGTCTGCCGGAACAAACGGGGGCCCTTTATATTGGCATCCCCTTCTGTCCCAGCAAATGCGTCTATTGCTCCTTCGTCAGCGGCAGCACTGCCCAATGGGGCCATCTGATCCCGCCCTATCTGGACGCCTTGTGCCGTGAAGTGGAAGCGGCCGGGGAGGGCTTCCGGCAAAACGGCTGGAAGCTGGACAGCATCTATATGGGAGGCGGCACTCCCACCACCCTGACGGCCCCACAGATGGACCGTCTGCTGACGGCGGTAGAGCAGCATCTGCCCCATCCCAGGGAATTCACCGTGGAAGCCGGAAGGCCGGAGACCATCACCAGAGAAAAGCTGGAGGTGCTCCAACGCCACGGCGTGGGACGCATC
>JAHZHY010000301.1:11108-12865 GCA_019420045.1 Clostridiales bacterium | reverse complement strand
GTACCACAGCAAGTCCATCAACGCTGCCAACAAGAGCCGTCTGAACGATCCTGAGATCGACGCCCTCATCGACCAGGCCACAGCCACTGCTGATGCTGCCGAGCGTGAGGCCATCACCTCTGAGATCTGCGCCAAGCTGAACGCCATCTGCACTCAGGTGCCTCTGTATCAGCCTCTGTCTTTGAGAGCTTACAACGCCAATCTGGAGAATGTGGAAATCGACGGCGCCGGTGATGTGCGCATCGAGAACTTCAGCTGGAAAGAGTAATCTTTTCTAAAAGCAAACACTACCCTGTTTGGAAAGAAAACCCCCGGACGAGAGTCCGGGGGTTTTTGCATGTCGAAAAAGTGGTAAAAGCCACTTTTTCGAGTTTTTGCAAGGGGCTGCATGCACGCCTTTTGTGCACACTTGCCCCTTGATAAGTGCAAAAAGCCACGCACAGGTCGTGGCTTTTTGCGGATTGGGGAAAGGTAGGGCAAATGATCTTTTTTCGTTATGTAGGTTTCTGGACAGTTTGCCCCCCGGACAAAAGTCCGGGGGTTTTCCCATATCGAACAATTTTAAAGCAAACCCGTGGCAAAACGAACAAGTTCTGCCACGGGTTTTTGTTTGCAGGTGTTATAAGAGACCATCCAGGGCCGAAGGATGGGTTCCTTCCAGAGTAAGCCGAAGCCGTTTCAGCTTCTGGCTCTGATTGCCGCCTCCCCGCTGGATGGCGATGGAGTGGGCGATCAGGTTGATCACTGTAAGCACCGGCACAAACGAATTGTACAGGGTTCCCCGGGCCATGGGACAATAGATCACTGTATGGCTGAAGGGAACGATGGGGGAGGCCGGGGAATCGGTGATGGCAACTACCTTGGCACCTTTGGCCGCCGCCAGCTGCGTGACGGCTCCCAGTTCGTTCAGATACCGGGGGAAGGTGAGGGCAACCAGCGTGGTGTGTTCATCGATGGTATTCATATGGCCTTCCAGCGAGGTGGTCTCTTCGGGATTGACCACGACAGCCCGCACCCCCAGAACCCCCAGTCGATAGGAAAGCACTTCCGTCATGGTACGGCTGATGCCCCGTCCCATGAGCAGAGTGTAATCGGCGCTGTGGATGGCCTGGGCCGCCTTCATAATGGGGCGCAGATCCATGGCGTCCATAAAGGTGTACAGATGCTGCCGTTCCTGTTGGCAGATGTGCCCCAGAAGCTGCAGATTCTGCTGCTGGGAGCGTTGGAAATCCTGGGTGGAGGCTATGTTCTCCGGAGAGCGGAACACCTCATAGGACTGGCGGTATTCCCGCCGGAAATCGGAGTAACCGGCAAACCCCAGCCGCTGAAACAGACGGAGCAAGGTCACTTCGGTACAGCCTGCCTTTTGGCTCAGCTCTTTCAGGGGCAGATAGCATACTTCCCCTGGATGGTCGCGTATATATGTGACGATCTGCTTCTGCTTGCGGGTGAGCATCCAATCCGCCGGGTCGAAATTCTGGTCGAACAAAACCGAAAGATCGATCAAACCTATCAGCCCCTTTCTTGGTGAAAAGTATAGCATACTTTCCACTAAAATGTATAGTGCAAAATAATAAATTTAAAAATGCACTAAAAATCCGTTTGATATATTGTATAACTTTACAAAATTGCTAAAAGGGGCTTTATTTTTTGTAAAGTTTATGATAATCTCTGACATAAAGAGATAGTGTTAGCAGATAAAGGCAAAGGAACAGAAGGAGGCGGAGGCATGGAGCAAGACCAGACGGAGGCAAAAC
>JAHZHY010000301.1:5305-11098 GCA_019420045.1 Clostridiales bacterium | reverse complement strand
AGAAGAAGCGCCTGGGAAACAACCTGGGCCGAGGAGAACACAGAGATAGGAGAGAAGGTTATGCTGAAGAGAAAATGGATGTCCCTGATCGCGCTGGCTTTGGCCTCTGTGATGTTGCTCAGCGCCTGCGCCAAAAATGGCGGCAATGACCAGAAAGGCAATAACGACGGCGGCGGCGGAACCAACACCGGTGGTGAAGTGGTGAAAGACGCCAATGAGCTGGTCATCGGCACCTACATGCCGGTCACCACCCTGGTACCCTGGAAGACCACTTCCGACGGCGACGGCTATATCCTCCGTCAGATCTACCACACACTGGTGGAAATGGATCAGGATTCCAACTTTGTACCTTCTTTGGCTACAGAGTGGGAATGCAGCGAAGACGGTCTGACCTGGACTGTCAAGATCCGTGACGATGTATATTGGCAGACGGGCAACGGCCTGTTTGACGAAAAGGTCAAGGTCACTGCGGAAGATGTGAAATTTTCCTACGAGTACTATCTGGACCCGGCCAATGGCTCGGTGCGTTACACCGAACTGTCCAACAGTCTGAAAGAGATCAATGTGGTGGATGAGCAGACCGTTCAGTTTGTGACAAATGACATTGATGTGCTGTGGGAGTACAAGATGTATCAGAATTACATCATCCCCCGGCAGGCCGTGGAGCAGAATTGGGATTTTGAAAACAAGCCGGTGGGCTCGGGCGCTTACAAATTTGTGGAGCATGTGATCGACTCCCAGGTAGTGCTGGAGCGCAACGACGAATTCTATAAAGAACCCGCTTTGGATAAAGTGATCTTCAAGATCATCTCCGACAAATCGGTTTCCGCCATCGCATTGCAGAACCAGGAGATCGATATGTCTCTGTCGGTGCTTCCCACCGAAGTGGGCAATATCGTAAACAAGGACTATCTGGAGCTGAGAGCTTCGGAAGTAGGTTCTTACCGCTGGATCGGCTTTAACTGTCAGTATGAGTTCTTCCAGGATGCCGAGCTGCGCCGGGCTTTGACCATGGCGGTGGATATGAACAGCGCTGTGGAAGCCATCTTCAAAAATGACGCCGGCGTCACCCTGGCCAAGCGGGCTTACGGCCCCATCTCCTATGAACGCCCCGGCGGCGACGAGGAGCGGTTCAAGGCCGTGTGCATCGAGTATGATCCGGAAGAAGCCGAAAAGCTGCTGGATGAACTGGGCTGGAAGAAGGGTTCCGACGGCATCCGTGCCAAGGACGGACAGAAGCTCAGCTTTACCCTCCAGGTAGGCAACAACGACAGCAACCGTGAAAACCTGGCTGTGGTGGTCTCCTCCCAGCTGAAGGCCATCGGCGTGGATTGCACCGCCCAGACCGTGGAATGGGGCACTCATACCGATGATATCAAGAACGGCAATGTGCAGATGTACATCCTGGGCGGCTATTCCAACCTGGATGGCCCCTATCGCCTGATGCATACCAGCGACACCATGAGCCCCAACTGCGGCTATTCCAATCCCGAAGTGGATGCGCTGCTGGATGAAGCCTGGCGGACCATCGACATCGACGAACGCAGCGAACTGCAGACCCAGGCCGCTGAGATCTTTATCGCCGATGCTCCTCATATTTTCGGCTATTTCGAATACACCCAGATGGGCGTGAGCAAAGCGGTTACCGATTTTGAGCAGGCCAGCGTCTATCGCTCCCTGTGCAACGAGTTCCGCAATGTGGGCGTCAATCACAAATAAGGCAAACAAACCGTCAGAGCAACCGTGAGAGAACCGGGGCAGGCCCTGTCAGGCACCCTGACAGGGCCTGTTTCGTAAAGAGGAGAACGCTATGTGGACTTATATTCTGAGAAGACTATTGCAAGCCATTCCCACACTGCTCATCATCTCTCTGCTCATTTTTTCTCTGCTCTATGTCACCCCCGGCGACCCGGTGGACCTGATCCTGGGCACAGAAGACGGCACCGTCTCCGAAGAACAGAGAGCGGTGGTGGAAGAGCAGTGGGGATTGGATAAACCCTTTTTGGTCCGATATGTGGATTTTGTTGTGAATGCCTGTAAAGGCGATCTGGGTACCTCCTATGCCACGAACCAGGATGTGTTCGACAGTGTAATGACCCGCATGCCCGCCACATTGAAACTGGCCGCTTTCTCCATGCTGCTGGCCCTTGTGGTTTCGGTTCCATTGGGCATTCTGGCCGCTCTCAAACACAACAGCATCTGGGATTCTTTGGCCACGGCTCTGGCCACTGTGGGCGTGTCCCTGCCCAAGTTCTGGTTCGGCCTGGTGCTGATGATCTTTTTCTCCCTGCGTCTGGGCTGGCTGCCCTCCACTGGCTCTGCGGAGCTCAGCGAAGGCCTGGGCACCTTCCTCAGCTACATCATCATGCCGGCTGCTTCTCTGGCTTTGGGCATGGCCGCCACTCAGACCCGTATGATCCGCTCCAGCATGCTGGATGTGCTCAACCAGGATTATGTGCGTTATGCCCGCAGCAAAGGTTTGCGGGAACGGGTGGTCATTTGGGGCCATGCGCTGAAAAACGCCATGATTCCGGTGATCACTGTCATTGGCGGTGAAGTGGGCGGCCTGCTGGGCGGCGCGGTGGTCACCGAGTCCATCTTCTCCTGGCCCGGCGTAGGGCGGCTGATGATGAACTCCATCTCCAAGCGTGACTATCCCATGATCCAGGGCATCACCCTGATGCTTTGTATCAGCTATCTGCTGGTCAATCTGTTTATTGACATCGTCTATGCCTGGGTGGATCCCCGGATTCGCCTGGATAAAAAATCCTAAGGAGGGCCTGTTATGCGGGATAAAAAGAAAAAAGTCGACCCTGTGCAAAAGGGCGCCTCTGGGGAGATCGGTCTGGAATCCTTGCCCGTCACCACCTATTGGACCGATGTGGTACGCAGATTCCGTAAAAACAAGATCGCCGTGGTGGGGCTGGTGATGCTGCTGATCATCGTCATTCTCTGTGCCGGCGCTCCTCTCTTCACAAAGTACGATCCCATTTTGGATATGGACTTGCTGAATCAGCTAAAGCCCCCCGGATCGGAAGGCCATATTCTGGGCACCGACAACCTGGGGCGTGACATCTGGAGCCGTCTGCTATACGGCGGCCGCACTTCGGTGCTCACCGGTCTGACGGTAGCGCTGATTACCGGTGTCATCGGCGTGGCCATCGGCCTGATCAGCGGCTATTTTGGAGGGATCGTGGAGACCATCCTCATGCGCATGACCGACATCATGCTGTCCTTCCCCTTCCTGATCATCGCCATTGCTATTATGGCCGCGTTGGGTTCCAGCCAAAGAAACATCATTCTGGCTCTGGCCATTGTGGGCTGGCCCCGGTTTGCCCGTCTGACCCGCGGCCAGGTGCTGGCGGTGAAGAACTCTGAATATGTGGAGTCGGCCAAGGTGGCAGGCTTCGGCAATGCCCGGATCATTTTGAATCACATTCTTCCCAACTGTATGGGCCCCATCATCATCCAGGCCACTTTGGCTGTGGGCAGCGCCATTCTGTCGGCGGCCAGCCTGACTTACCTGGGCCTGGGAGCCGATGCCGCCGCTCCCGACTGGGGTGTTATGCTCAGCCAGGGCCGGCAGTATCTCCAATCGGAAGCGTATTTGACCATCATCCCCGGCCTTGCCATTTCGGTGACGGTTTTGGCCATGAACTGGATCGGTGACGGCCTGCGGGACGCCTTCGACCCCAAGATGAGAAAGTAGGTGCAAAGATGACAGGCGAAAAATTCCTTGAAGTGAAAAATCTTCGCACATATTTTGATACCCCGGAAGGCATGGTCAAATCGGTGGACGGCGTTTCTTTTTCCATCAACCGAGGGGAAACATTGGCTTTGGTGGGAGAATCGGGCTGCGGCAAAACGGTGACTTCTCTGTCCCTCATCCGGCTTCTGGCCGATACCGCCCGGGTCCAGGCCGACTACATGGAAGTGGATGGCCAGAAGATTCTGGAACTGACAAAGGACGAAGCCCGCAAACTCAGGGGCTCCAAGAGCTCCATGATCTTTCAGGAGCCCATGACCTCCCTCAACCCGGTGTACCGCATTGAGCGGCAGCTGGGCGAAGTGTTCCGGCTCCATGAGCCCAATCTGACAAAGGCTCAGGTCTTTGAAAAATCTGTGGAGATTCTGAAAAAGGTGGGCGTGCCCAATCCGGCGGAACGGCTGAAGGTCTATCCTCACCAGCTGTCCGGCGGCCTGCGTCAGCGGGTAATGATCGCCATTTCCCTGGCCTCCAATCCCCAGATGCTCATCGCCGACGAACCCACCACTGCTCTGGATGTGACCATCCAGGCCCAGATCATCGATCTGATGAAGCAGCTGCAAAAGGATCTGAATATGTCCATTCTGCTCATCACCCACGATTTCGGCGTGGTGTCCCAAATTGCCGAACGGGTGGCGGTGATGTACGCCGGCAAGATCGTGGAAGAGGGGCCGCTGGAGCAGATCTTTGAAGATCCCTGGCACCCCTATACCAAACTTCTGATCCTGTCCATCCCGGGCATCAAGGTGACAAGAGGCGGGCGGCTGGAATCGATCTCCGGCACGGTTCCCAATCCTCTGCATTTCCCGGAAGGGTGCCGGTTTGCCCCTCGCTGCCCCTATGCCATGGACATCTGTCACAAGCAGGCCCCGGAAGAGCTGGTGGTAGGAAAACGGAGAGTGAGCTGTTTTTTGAAGCGGGGTGAAAATACGAATGAATAATCCAAATTCCATTTTGAAAATAGATGATCTTCAAGTGCACTTTCCCATCAAGGCCGGTCTGATGCAGCGGACCGTGGGTGTGGTACGGGCGGTGGACGGCGTCAGCCTGGACATCAACAAGGGCGAGACGGTGGGCCTTGTGGGTGAATCGGGCTGCGGCAAGACCACCATCGGCCGGGCCATTGTGCGGCTGAACCAGCCCACCGGTGGCAGCATCGTCTTTGACCAGAAGGACGACATCCTCAAGCTGAAAGGCAGTGAGCTGCGGCAGCTGCGGAAAAAGCTTCAGATCATCTTTCAGGACCCCTATTCTTCCCTCAATCCCCGGCAGACGGTGAAACGGCTCATCAGCGAAGTGCTGACGGTGCAGATGGGCATGAGCCAGAAGGAAGCCTTTGATAAAACGGCAGAACTGCTCACGGCTGTAGGTCTGAGCCCGGTGTATGCCCAGCGGTATCCCCACGAATTTTCCGGCGGCCAGCGTCAGCGTGTGGCCATTGCCAAAGCCATCGCTTTGCAGCCGGAGTTTCTGGTGTGCGACGAAGCGGTATCGGCTCTGGATGTGTCCATCCAGTCCCAGATCATCAATCTGCTGATGGATCTGAAGGAAAACTACGGCAACATGACCTATCTTTTCATTTCCCATGCCCTCAATGTGGTGGAGCACATTTCCGACCGGGTAGTGGTGATGTATTTGGGAAAGATCATGGAGACGGCCAAAACAGAAGAGCTGTTCGATCATCCCCAGCATCCCTATACCCAGGCGCTGCTTTCGGCCATTCCCATTTTGTCCGGCCGGAAGAAAAGAGAGCGAATCGTCCTCAAGGGCGAGGTGCCTTCGGCGGCCAATGTGCCCCCTGGATGCCGGTTCCATACCCGCTGCCCCTATGCGGAGGAGCGGTGCAGCCAGGAGGAGCCTCAGCTGCGGGAAGTGGCCCCTGGCCATCGGGCCGCTTGCCACAAAATATAGCTATTTTATCGAAAATAAGGTGGTATCCGAAGGATACTGCCTTATTTTTGTGTTTGTGGACAATGTGTGTAGGAAATGGAAACATAAAAAGTAAGGGACGCAGAAACAAAAGTTTC
>JAHZHY010000301.1:0-5295 GCA_019420045.1 Clostridiales bacterium | reverse complement strand
CTACGCCCCTTGATGAAATGCAGCGCCAAAGAGCTGCATTTCAGTTCTGGTGCTCCTTGTATTTTCGCTTGGTGGCCATGCCGCCGCGAATATGGCGCTCGGCCTTGTTTTCCTCCAAAACGGCTTTCACCTCTTCGTAAAGCTGATGGTTTGTCAAACGAAGACGCTCGGTGACATCCTTATGTTTCGTCGTTATGAATCAGAATGGTATCGTCCAGGCCCAGATCACCCAGCAGACGGAGATAGATATCCACATTCCCATCCTTGTCCACTTCGATTTTTTGGATGATCCGTTTCAGTTGGGCGTTGGTCATTTGCCGCACATCGGCAATGTCTTCGATCTGCCGGAAGGTGTCCTGAAGAATAGCTTCCAGCTGATCGCCTTTGGTGAGGTGATAGGATACCATTTTCAGCTCATTTTCCAGCCGATCCAACTCTTTGCGCATTCCGCCGATTTTCTCGTTGAGTTCCTCACGGGAAATCAGGTCATCTGCATACATATCCATATATTTCTGCCTGGTCTTTTGCAGTCTGGCCAGTTGAGAGGTCAATTCTTTTTCGTAATGCAGGTTGTCATCCTTGGCTTTGTAGATCCGTTGGAACTCTCCAACCACATGACGGATTACCTGTTTTTTGGACTGGAGAAGATGAGTAAAGTATTCTTGCAGTACATCGATCAGCTCATCTTCTTCCACAGTCACAGCGTTGGGACAGGAATGGGCGCCTTTTCCATTGTGGCCGGAACAGACCCAGCGGACATAGGTGTTTTTATAAGTGCGGACGATGCGCCGGAAAGACAAACCGCACTCTTTACATTTAATGAGCGTGGAGAACAGATACTTGTTGCTCTGCCGCTCCTTGTCCACCCGAAAAGATTTCCCCCGGGCCTGCATGATTTGTTGTGCCTGCTCAAAGGTCTCTGGCGGGATGATCTGCAGCTCGGGCTTGTCTACTACCAGCCATTGGGTTTCATCTTTTTCGGCACGGCGTCCCGTGAGAAAATCCGCTACTTCTTCTTTGCCGTTGATCACTTTTCCTGTATACAGCTCATTGGTAAGGATTCGGCAGACAGCATTCTGGCTCCATTGACAGTTGCGTTTTGTTTTCAGGCCACGATCGTTGAGCATGGAAGCAATTTTTGACGCTCCATATCCTTCCTGGGTATACCATTGATAGATCTGCCGGATGGCGTTGGCCTCGGTTTCGTTGATGGTGAGGTGGAAGTAGTCTCCGATGGTTTTGTCATAGCCATAAACAAGATTGGGAACTCGGCCCTTCTCCGCATTGAGCTTTTTTCCGAATTTGACTCGCTTGGAAGTATTGGCGCTTTCTTCTTGGGCCAATGCACCAAAGATGGTCAGTACAAATTCGCTGTTGCCCATGCTGGTCATGTTGGCCGTGAGAAATTGCGTTTCAATACCGAGAGATTTCAGCTTGCGGATGTTCTGCAAAAGATCCACGGTATTTCTGGCAAAGCGAGAGATGTCCTTGACCACAACCATATCAAACAGACCATGTTCAGCGTCCTTCATCATCCGCAGAAATTCCTTGCGGTTTTTGATTTTGGTGCCGGAAATTCCTTCATCGGCATAAAGTCGTACCAATACATCGCCAGTGCGTTGGGTATACTCAGTGAAAAATTGTTTTTGAGCTTCCAGACTGTTGAGCTGATCTTCTTTGTCTGTGGAAACACGACAGTATGCGGCAAGTTTCATGGAAATACCTCTCTATATGATCATGGTCATTCTGTTACGACTATTATAAACTTGCGATAAAGGAAAGGCAAGTAGAAAAATTAGCGATTTTTTCCTAAATTAAAAAAGATAAAAAATTTGTGTGAAATTTTTCAGTGTTTCCCTCAAGCGAGCACAGGCTTGAATCAAACGGTTTCCCTGTACCTTGGTGGAAATGGCTTCAAGTTTCAATTTGCAGTGAAGCCATTCTTCAGGATGTACAGGTACGGGGCCCGGTGTGTTCCTATGTATCATCGGGGAGAAGTAAAAGACTAGATATAAAAATACAGTCTGAATTTATGAAGATAGACATTGTTTCCTAGAAAAATATAATTGCAAAATTTTTAAAAAGAATATATAATTTGCAAAGTGGTGAACAAGTCAAGGAGCAAAATGTAAAATTTTGCGCATTTTGTAAATTTTATATGAACAAAATGCGCATTTGCGCAAAATGGAGGGTCTTTCATGAAAAATTTGCTCCTTTACAGCGGCTATTTTCGATCCTATAGGGATTTATTTGAGAAGGCTGGTGGTGTTGCAGCAACATTTCCCAAAGGTATTGATGTATTTCCCTATTTGCAGAAGAATAATTTATGTATTTATATTGATGACGGTTGGTTGGATATGCGAATGACCACATCTGGAATGGAAGTCTATGAAGCTACCACTTTTGGAGAGGGCAGCTTTCTCTATTCCATTCTAAGAGGCGCTGAGGGAATGAAGCACTATTGGGAGTTGATTCCTTATTCTGCGCCTTTGAAGGGCCTGCTGCTTCCACAAAAAAATCTGAATAATTTGTTGAAACAGCATCCCGTTCTGTTGACAACTTGCTGGAAGGCCACCAGGGAAATGATGCAGATTTTGATGTTTAATACCACTTTGTTTCACACAGGAAGCGGGATTGAGCGGGTGTGCAACTTTCTTTGGTACTATGATGCCCTGCGTACAAAAGACAACCGGCTTCCCCACATAACGCAGGATAAAATTATGTATAAAACTCTGTTGTCCAAAAGCCAGCTTACTCGGGTGCTATTGCAGCTGCGGCAACAGGGATTGATCCAGACTCGATACCGTCGTTTGGAAATTATAGATAAAGAAGCACTGCAAAAGCATATATCAGAATCAATATTGGAATGGTATTCCGGCTGAAAAGCCGGAATATTTTTTTCTATATTTTTATCAGAAAAACAAATAAACAGACTGTGTACTATTTTTCAAAAAAATATGTGCATATGAGCTATAAAAAAACCAGGACCAATGGTATAATCCGCCGTGTTGTCAAGGTTATTCTTCCTACAGCGGAAGAATTTGAATCGTGTGCAGCCGACCTTCGCCCGATTTTCTGCAATCCAGGATGGGTGGAGGCGATTCCTCTGACTTTTCACCATTCGCTCAGGGATACCAAAGGAGATGCCGGTTTTCGGCCAAAAAATTTGCCTGTTTTGTTTTTGATGCAACATGTGAGAAGCGCTGGAGAAACAGTCTCCAGCGTAATCACTTGGCGAGGAATGAAACAGGGAAAATCAAACAGGAAATATGCAGCAGTCCATTTGCAGGACTAGTTTTGCAACTCGTTCAGAGGTTCCAGATGAGTGAGGTTTGCATGGAGGCATACTTCTATTTTTTGCCTGTGTTTTGACAGCTTAGCTAAGACAAAGGGCGTGCCCGTGCAGCCATCTGACAAAAAAGAGAAAGAAGGTAGTGAACTGTGCTGGATGTAGCCATTGAGAATCTGGGTTTTTCCTACTCCGGGAGTCCCAATGTAGTGTTGGACAATATCAATCTTCAGGTGAAGGCTGGCGATTTTGTCTGCCTGCTAGGGCAATCCGGATGCGGCAAAAGCACCCTCCTGCGATTGATCGCCGGCCTGGAGACGCCCGACCGCGGTCAGGTGCTGGTGGACGGTATGCCTGTTAAAGGTGCTGGGCTGCAGAGGGGGGTAGTTTTTCAGGACTACGGTTTGTTCCCTTGGATGACTGCCGGCCAAAATATCACCATCGCCCTGGAATATGCCTTTCCCAAAATGAGTAAGGCAGAACGAAAAGAATTGGCTCTGCATTGGATGAACAATGTGGGGATGAAAGCGGAATTGTTTGACAAGCTTCCTGGTGAGCTTTCCGGTGGCCAGAAACAGCGCTGCGGTATCGCTCGCGCATTTGCCATCGATCCTCCCATTTTGTTGATGGATGAACCTTTTGGATCGCTGGATGCGGTGACCAAGGCAAAACTGCAGGATCTGGTACTCAAACTGTGGAACCAAGAAGGGGACAAGCGTAAAACGATATTCTTTGTCACGCATGAGGTGGATGAGGCCCTGCTGTTGGCCACTGATATTTTTGTGCTCAGCCAGGCTCCCGCTAACATCATGTATAGTCATTCCTTCAAAAATGAGGTGCATCCCGACCGGAGCAATATGTACACCGATCCCAATATTACTGCTCTGCGCACTCATCTTATCAAGCTGATCTTTGAAGATGCGCAGGATCGAGCGGCAAACGATGTTAGTGAGTAAACTTTTGCTGCATCAAGAATTTAGTCTGCTAAGTCGCTTCGGCGCCTTTATCATAAAAGCAGAGTCAAAGAAACCAGGAAAGAAGAAAGGATTTGAACGGATGAAAAAGAAGTTGATCAGTCTCACACTCCTGGCTGCTATGCTGTTTTCCTTCGCTGCATGCAGCAGTAATGGTAATACTGGCAGTCAGAATGACAGCAGCTCTCAGCAGGAGTCGGATGGGGGAAAGTCGGGCAACTCCGATGTGCTGAAGGTCACCGTGGCGGCCCAGCCCACCTCTGGACAGGTGTTCCAGTTTATCGCTGAGGAACATGGCTTCAATGAGGAAGAGGGCGTGGAAGTGGAAATGGCTTGGTTGAGCAATCTGTCTGACGCAGCTTCCGCTTTGGCGGCCGGCCAGGTGGATATCATCTCCACATATGGCACCGGCGGCCCGCTGACCCAGATCGCCAACGGCCAGGACTTCAATTCCTTTGCCGGCTATATGATCATCGGTGAAACCCCGGTTTATGGCAAGCCGGAGACCGAATGGACCAGCCTGGACAGCTTCAAGGGCAAGAAGATCGGCATCACTCGCGGCGGTACACCAGATATCGTGCTCAAGGGCATTTTGTATGATGAGGGCTACTCTTATACCTATGGTGGCACAACAGTGATTGGCGACCCTGACGATCCGGATATGATCGAGTTTGTGGAATACAAGAAAAACACCGATGTGCTCCAGGCTGTCATGAAGGGCGAAGTGGACTTTGGTGCCACGGCCACGGGCTATCAGATCCAGGCCCGGGACCTGGGGCTGGAAGTGAAGATGTGGCCCGATGAATACTGGCCTAACCATTCCTGCTGCCGGATGCTGTGCACCAACACTTATCTGGAAGAAAACGAGGAGACCTTGTACCGTCTGCTTCGGTCCTATCTGCGGGCCGAGGAATATATGCAAGACCACATGGACGAAGTGGTGGATCTGGTGGTGGAAAACCTGGACCTGACCCGGGAAACTGCCGAGAGCTTTGTGCTCAGCCCCCACATGAAGTATGACACCGATCCCTA
>JAHZHY010000030.1 GCA_019420045.1 Clostridiales bacterium | reverse complement strand
GTCGCGGCTTTTTGCCAATCAATAGGGGCAGAACAAACCGCCCCCTCTGATCAGATCCGCTTTTTGATAATTTAAAAGCAGGGAACTCTTTATCCTTTTTGTTATATTATAATCAATTTCTCCTGGTGGTGATAAACATACTCACAGGTTTCTCCGATGTGCACATCCTCCTCCAGACTGATGCGCACCACCTGGTCATTCCACTCAGGCACCTTTCCCCGCACATTCAGCTCCAAAGCGTGGCTGGAATGGAGGCCCACCGGGTATTCTCCCCGGGGATAGATGCTGTCCTGGTAGTCATAACGGCCAATGATGGGGCCGGGGCCATGGCCGAACACGCCCAGACCGTGGCAATAAAGCTGGGGACACAGGCCCTCTGCCTTGCCCTGGTCCACCGCTTTGTGGAACACCTGATTTCCCGGTGTACCAGAGAGGAAATGGCTGCGGGTGATTTCCTGGAACCGGCCGCACTGGGAGAAAAGCTGCTCCAGGCCCTGGGGCGGGGCAGTTTCACCAGGACGGCGCACATAGGCCATCCACTGTTTGTCGGTGAGCACCGGGATATATTTCAGCATGACGCCGATGTCACAATGGAGCAGATCGCCCGGCTGAATGACTCCTTCGTTAGAAAGGCTCTCCAGCCCCTGGCGCTGCAGATCCACATCGGGGCCAAACCAGAAGTCCAGCTGACAGGCGGCCATCACATGGCGCATAAACCACTCCACATCCTGGGTGGTGGTCTGGCCCGGGACAATCACATCCGGGGAATAGGCGGCCTTGATGATGTCCTCGGTGACCTCCACCAGAGTTTCCATCACTTTGTGTTCTCCCGCTGTCATGGTCTCCAGGAAGCGGGTGGACAATCTCCCTGCCGAGCACAGCCGGTTTCTCCAGGGGGCGGGCAACTCTTCTTCCAGCATCTGATACAATCCGGCAGAAAGGCCGTCGCAGAAACCGCCGGCCTGGGGCGCCATATTGACGCCGATCTGCTGAGGATCGTACTGTTTGAACAGCCGGGCAAGGCCCTGGCACAGGGTTTCATCCCCTTCTTTGGAGGGGGTGTAGAACTTGGCCATCACCTGGGAAGGCATCCCCCAGCTGAGTGCGCACACCTGATCCCCTTGCCGGAAAAACAGCAGGGCGGTCTGACGGCGGGCGGTGCGCCGGTCCCAGGTCATCAGGGCCTTCATGGCCGGGTCCTCGTTGTTCTCCTGGGCCAGCACCAGCCAGCAGTCCAGCCCGGTCTCTTTCATCAGATCGGGCAGCAGGGTCAGACGCTCTCCCAGCAGTGTTTCCTCCAGGGCCGCCTGCTTTTCCAGGGGAAGCAGTCCCCGGCTTTCCAGCTTTTCCAGAATACGGGCGATCACGGGATGATCCATCACGATTCCTCCTTCTCTTTTTCTCCCAGGGTGACGCTGGCTTCAAAACAGCGCCGCCCTCCTTTCTTACCGCAGATATAATAGGTATCTTCTCCGGTTTTTCCCAGGAAAAGTTCCATGGTTTCTCCCAGCCGCAGCTCCTCATGATAGGAAATGGCCATGCGGCGGATGGGACGCTGACACAAAACCTCCGGCGGCAGCGCATCGCAAACCAGATCGGCATAACAGGCGTTGTTCAGATGCCCATTCCGGTCGGTGCGGGAATAGGCGGCGGTATACTCCCCGGCGGGCTCAAGCTCGGTGCTTCGGGGGATGGACAGATCCAGGGTGCGGTTTACTTCCTCTGAAAAGGGGAAGGCCAGCGCTTCGGGATGGGTGCGGAGAATATGCCGCTGCTTCACATCGATGAGCACCCACCGGGCGTCCACCCGGCAGACCTCCCGGCCTTCGGCATCGGTGATGGTGGTAAAGCGGCGATACACCGCCCGCTGGGGAACGGCAGGCTCGGTGACAAGGCGCAGACGGCTCCCGGCGGTGATGGGATGGACATATTCCAACGCCAGCTTGGCCATGACGAAAGCCGTGCCGGTTTCCTGGAATCGGTCTGCAGTCAGGCCTTCGGCATCACAGTGGTCGGTGCTCACCTGCTGCACATGGCGGAGAATGGCTCCCACCGGCCATTCATCGTGGATATCACATTCATATTGCTGCGCAATGATTTCTTTTTGGTATGACATGACGCAACTCCTTTGTGCAAAGGGCCCGTGGCCCGGTCTGATGCCATTATACTCTTTTTTCTCCCCCAGGGCAAACAGCTTGTCAGCAAAAGAGGAGCAGGATATAATAAAGAAAAAACACGCCCCCAAGGGAAAAGGAGAACGATTATGGAAGAAATCACCATTGTCCAAGGGCTTGAAAATGCCCCTCTGGCCCGGCCCATCCGGGAGGAGATCTTTTTGAAGGAGCAGGGCTTCAGTACAGAATTTGACGAGGAAGAAGAGCGGGCCTGGCACCTGCTTTTGTTTCTGGATGGTGAGGCGGTAGCCACCGGCCGTCTCTTCCCCAAGGATGGGGAAGATGGGGTTTATGTGATGGGCCGGGTGGCGGTGCGCAAGCCCTACCGTGGCCGCCATCTTGGACAAAAAGTGGTACGGGCCTTGGAGGAAAAGGCCCGGCAGCTGGGAGGAACGGGCATCTACCTGGGCGCCCAGACCCATGCCCAGACTTTTTATGAACAGCTGGGCTACCATCCCTGTGGGGAAATTTTTTACGATGAACACTGTCCCCACATCCCCATGGAAAAGTCCCTATGAGCCATCTGGAAGCGGTATTTTCCGAAAGCGCCGCAGGAGCCCTGGCCTATGCCATGGCCGCTTCAGGGAAGGACCACACCCTGGCCAGTGCCATCGGTGTGATCTGTTCCCCAGAGGAAGAGCCCCTTTCTCCCGTGGAACAGGAAGCTTTGCTCCATAGGGAAAAAGCAAGACAGCAGGCTTTATGGAAAAAGGCCATTCCGCTGGCAGGGGACCGGCAGAACATCTGCCCGCTCTCCCTGGCCCTTACCCTAGGGGAAATTGACGAAGAAGGGATCGGCCCCAAACGGCAAAAGGTCCTTTCCCGCCTGATGGATATTTTCCCCCAGGGGAAAGAGGCCGCCGAAGAGCTGACCCTCCAGAACCAGAAGAGCCTATGTACCTTAGAAGAAGGCGCCAGAACCGGCCAACCCATCCGGGTATGGGTCAGCCAGAACCCAGAGGAGCTTTGCGCTTTCCACTGGCTGATGGAGCGTCTGGAGCCCTTTTCTCCTCAGGTGGATGTGGTATGGTTGCCCCCGCTTCTCCCCGGAGAAGAACAGCCTTTCATCCCCACCGGCTGGGGGGAAGTGCCGCCCTGGCTCTGGGGAGCACTCTCTCAGAAAACAGAAGCGCTGGAATCCTGGCAAGTAGCAGCCTTTTCCCGGAAGTGGAAAGCGCTGAAAAGAGAAAATGCCCCGTTGCGAGGTGTCATCGCCGGGCAGATTTTCAGCCTGCCGGAAGATTTTTACGACAGTTTTCTCCACCAGGAGCTTTTGAAACTGCCGGAGCAATTTGAAGAAGCCGTCCTCATCGGCCGGCTGCTGGGCCAATACCCCATAGGAATGGGGGATGCCTTTTGGGCCCTGCGTCTGGAAGAGTGGATTGACCAGGGCCGCCTGGAGCCTTTGACTGCGCCGAAAGAAGGGAGCCCCCTCTATCATCGTATGCTGACAAAAAAAGAGTAGAGCCTTTGAACAGCTCTGCTCATACTGTCGAAAAACCTTGTTATGCTTGTTATGTAAGAGGGATTTCACTTTGCCCTCATCAATCTGCAAAAAGCCGCGACCTGTGCGTGGCTTTTTGCACTTCTCAAGGGGCAAGTGTGC
>JAHZHY010000003.1 GCA_019420045.1 Clostridiales bacterium | reverse complement strand
GCGGCGGGAAGAATACACCGGGAAAAGCCCAGGCGGCTGATTTCCCGCAGACGCTGGCTGGGGCCGGACACCGCCCGGATCTCCCCGGAAAGGCCCATTTCCCCGAATACCGCCGTGTGTGGGTCCACCGTCTGCTCCAGATAGCTGGAAGCCACCGCAATGGCCGCGGCCAGATCCACCGCAGGCTCATCCACTCGCAGGCCGCCCACCACATTGATATAGGAGTCGTAATTGCTCAAAAGCAGTCCGGCCCGTTTTTCCAGAATGGCCAGCAGCAGCACGGCCCGGTTATAGTCGATGCCGGCGGCCATGCGCCGGGCGGCGCCATAGGCCGTTTTGGCAACCAGGGCCTGGACTTCGGCCAGAAGGGGCCGTGTGCCCTCCAGGGTGCACACAATGCAGCTTCCCGAGGCTCCCTCCGGCCTTCCTGCGATGAGGGCCGCCGAGGGATTGGTCACTTCCTGCAGGCCGGATTGCACCATTTCAAACATACCGATCTCATTGGTGGAGCCGAACCGGTTTTTGGCGGCCCGCAGCATCCGGTGGGCGGCATACCGCTCTCCTTCAAAATAAAGGACAGTGTCCACCATATGTTCCAGGACCTTTGGCCCGGCGATGCCGCCGTCCTTATTGACATGGCCCACCAGGAAGGTGGAGACCCCCCGCTGCTTGGCATACTGCATCAGCCGCAGGGTGCTTTCCCGCACCTGGGATACGCTGCCGGGCATGGACTGGCTGGTGTCGCTTTGGATGGTCTGAATGGAGTCCACAATGAGGGTCTGGGGGGACAAGCGGTCGGCGGCCTGGAAAATGGCCTCCAGATCGGTTTCCGGCAAAATGAGAAGTCCGGGGCACATGGCCCCGATGCGGGAAGCCCGCATACGGATCTGGGCCAGGGACTCCTCCCCTGTTACATAAAGCACAGTTTGTTTTTCGGCCAGGTTCCGGCATACCTGCAATAGCAGGGTGCTTTTGCCGATGCCCGGCTCACCGGCCACCAGCACCAGGGAGCCTACAACCAACCCGCCTCCCAGCACCCGATCCAGTTCACCGATGCCGGTGAGCACTCTTTTGTCAGAGTGCAGGTCAATGTCGCACACCGGGATGGGCTGGGCGGCCAGCTTGTTTTTGGGCGCAAGGCTTCCCGGCTTTTCCTCCCGGATGGTCATTTCTTCCAAGGTGTTCCACTGGCCGCACTGGGGGCACTTCCCCATCCATTTGGCGGTTTCATAGCCGCAGTCGGAACAGACATAAACGGTCTTTTTTTTCACTTTGTTTCCTCTTTCTCCCCGGCAAAATGCAGATAGGAACTGACGATGGCCAGGGATGCTTTGGTCTGATAGGGGTCCTGCCCCAGTTTTTCTGCCTCCTGAGGGTTTGACAGAAAGCCGCACTCGGCGATGACTGCCGGAGCAGTGACCTTCTTCATCAGATAAACCCCATCGGGGGAAGGTTTGATCTTCCGGTCGTTTTCCGGGTCCAGGGCCTGGCGGAAGGCATCCTGCATATACTGGGCCAGAATTTGCCCCTCCGGGGCTTTGCCGTAAAAAACCTGGGCTCCATGGTACTTTGTTTGGCTGAACTGGTTCATATGAATGCTGATGAGGCAGCTTTCGGGAAACCGCTCCGCCACCTTTACCCGGGCCCGCAGGTCATTCTGCTTGTTCTGCCGCACCGAGGCCCCTTCTTCATAATCCAGGGAGATGTCGCTGTCCCGGGTCATGACGCAGTCCACGCCCATGAACTTCAGCAGCATCCGGCTTTTCTGGGCGATGAGCAGATTCAGCTCTTTTTCGGTCTGGCCGTTTTGGGCCACCGCTCCCCCATCCATACCGCCGTGTCCGGCGTCCAGGATCACCGCTGGCTCATAGCCAATGGAGCCGGAGACCTGCTGGTGCTGATTTTTGTGCCCTATCTTTATCAGTATAAAGGCACCGGCGGCGAAAGTCAAAAGGGCCAGAAGAACAAAAAGGGCTTTGGGATCGAGTTTTAAGTGGTGTTTCATAGCGCCCCCCCTTTCCACTCATCCTTACGCCCTGTTTGCTTGTCCTATGCAGAAAAAGGCTTAGAGCACCATGGCCTTTTCGATGTATTTGCGTCCATCCGGTGTGTAGCGCACCGGCAGAGCAAAGGGGAAACGATCAAACTGAGTGCACAGATCGAAATCCTCCCGAGGGGCAAAGGACTGATCCTCCGGGATGAAAAACCGCTGGCCGTCCCCTTTCCGCATGATCTCCACCGCTTTTTCCTTGTCAAATTCCTCTTCCAGCAGCAGAGCGCGGAGATACTGGGCACACAGAGTGTCCTCATCGGTGGGACGGCGGCAGGCCAGGCCCATGCACACCAGGCTCACATGCTGAGGATTCAGCCGGCGGATGTATTCCGCTGTGGCTTTGGCATTGACCAGCGCTCCGGCCAGCAGCACATCGGCTCCGGTGGCGTTTTCCAGCCCCTGAGTGCCGGCGCTGGTGGTGTGGATCATGGTGCGGCCCTGCACATCGCTTTTCATGATTTCCAGAGGGGAATTGCCAAAGTCGCATCCCTCCTGCTTCCGCCCTTCCCGCTCGCCGCAGAGCAGGAAATCCGGATGCTCCCGCTTCAGCTCATAGGCCTCTTCCAGATTGCCCACGGGATAGATCCGCTCCATCCCTCCGGCAAAGGCGTAGCTTTCCACGCTGTAGGCCCGAAACACATCGATGACCACAGTGACGCCCCGGGCCTCCCGGGCGCCTTCCAGCAGCTGATGAATGGTAACTTCCATAACGATCCCTCCGTACTGTTTTCATTTTTCCTCCTATACTTTAGCCCCTTCTTCTCCAATGTCAAGACAAAATTTTTGAATTGTTGGGAAAAAATCACGAGAAGGCCCAAGTTCCATTGCAGAGAATGAAATTTTGTGATAAAATTTTCCTGGAACAAGCTTGGGAAAATGAAAAGAGGATTCAGAAAGGAGATTTATCATGAAACGATTTACCGCATTGCTTCTGGCTTTTTGCATGATGTTCGGCCTGTATATTCCGGCGCAGGCGGCCGGAAGCGGCATGGGCAACTTCCAGAAGACCGAAACCTATAACGGCCAGTTTGCCGACATTGACGCCGGTTACTGGGCGGCCTCTTCGGTGAAGCTGTGTTATGAATACGGCCTGATGAAGGGCGCTTCGGCCACAGCCTTCAATCCCAAGGGGGATCTGACAGTGGCCGAGGCCATTGTCATGGCCGACCGTATCCACGAGATCTACCACACCGGCAAGAGCACCCTGACCAATGGCGACCCCTGGTATCAGCCCTATGTGGACTATGCCATGGAAAACGGTCTGATCGCCCAGGGCGATTTTTCCAGCTACACCGCCAAGGCTACCCGGGCTCAGATGGCCTATCTGTTCTGCAATGCTCTGCCCCAGGGCACACTGGCTGAGATCAACAGCATCTCTTCCATCCCCGATGTGAGCGCCAGCCATCCCTATGCCAAAGAGATCCAGACCCTTTATAAGGCAGGCGTTCTCACCGGCAGCGATGTGTACGGCACATTCAACCCGGACAGCAACATCATCCGAGCCGAAGCTGCCGCCATCCTCTCCCGGGTGGCTCTGCCCGACCAGCGGAAAGATGTGGTGCTGATGAAGGCATTCACCAAGGGCAATGTGACCCTGGCCATGCCCCAGAGCGCAGAGGTCAATGGCGATGGCGATGTATATTCCGTGGCCTCCGCTGAGGAAAAGGCTATGGCCCTGATCAGCGGTTACAGCGACTCTGCTCTCCAGGGAGTCGACATTTCCATCCTGCCCCAGAGCACGATCAGCTCTATGATCGTCAATGCCTTTGCCAACACACCGACACCGGTGTCCGGCATTCAGTCCACTGGGGTGAAATTCGGCTCCCTCAATGCCTACCGCAGCACCGGCACCATGACGGTAAGCGGTGTGGCTATGGACTGCATCATCTATACCTATATTTCCGGGAATACTTTGAACATGATCTGCCTGCTGGCCAACAATAACGATGCCGTTCTCACCAATATGGCAAATGGTGTCCGCATTGGCGGCAGTGCTCCTTCTCCCCTGTTGTAACAGAATTTCATGAATTTCCCCAGGCTTTGCCAGCCAGGCCGTCAGAACCTTGTGTTCTGGCGGCCTGTTTTCTTTTTCAGAGGGGCCGCTCAGGAGCATCTGGATGAATTTCCCATTCACCCGACGCCGCCAGGGGAATATGATGGAATGAAGGAAACTTCAAATCTGCCTGAGGAGGTAATTCATTTGATGCCTGATAGAGTTTCTCCGGGCCCGCTCTGCGGGAACCATCCGCCCAAAGAGGCCGTCTGCATCCATACCAGAAAGGTTTATGATTCCTGCCGTGAAGGGCAGGAACCGTTTTATAGGGATAAAACAAGAAGCAGGCCCGGCTGTATGCCGGGCCTGCTTCCTATTTTGAGCCTGTGTGGATCACTCTTTGCCCCAGAAAACTTTCCAGGCGGCGGATCACATCGGGCCGTTCTGCCGGGTCTCCATGGAGCACCGTCATGTGGCAGAGCCAACCGCCGGGCAGGGAGATGTCCTGGGCGGAGGGCCTTTCCTCTTTTTCATGGACAGATGAATCCATACGATCACCTCTCCTTATGGGTATGCGCTGTGGCCTTTCCAAAGTCCTTCATGTCTCTTTTGCCCTTTTGGTTCATATAGGTGCAATAAAACCGCACACAAAGGAGAATGGATATGACAGCTGCCGTTTATCTGCGCAAATCCCGGGCGGATGAAGGAGATCCGGACGCACTGCACCGGCACCGGGAAACATTGCTGGCCTTTGCCCAGGAACATCAACTGGCTGTGGCGGAGATTTTTGAGGAGATCGTCTCCGGCGAATCTCTTTATCTCCGGCCCCAGATGCTGCATTTGTTGGAAGGGGTGCGGGAAGGCCGGTTCGAGGCGGTGCTCTGCATGGACATCGACCGTCTGGGTCGTGGGGATATGGCCTCCCAGGGCATCATTCTGGACAGTTTCCGCAGCGCGGCCTGCAAAATTATCACCCCTCGCCGTGTCTATGATCTGAGCAATGAGATGGACGAGACCTATTCGGAATTCGAAGCCTTCATGGCCCGGCAGGAATACAAAATGATCGTACGGCGGATGCGCCGGGGGGTGATGGCGGCCGCCCGGGAAGGAGCCCATGTGACCGAGGTCCCCTTCGGCTATGTGCGGGCCTGGGAGGGAAAACGGCCCACCCTGGCCCTGCACCCACAGGAAGCCTCCTGGGTACAGACCGCCTTTGCCCTTTATACCGGCCAGGGGCAAGGATGCCAGAAGATCGCCGATCTGTTTAACGCCGCCCAGGTTCCGGCCAAGAAATCCGCCCAATGGAGCCGTACTTCCATCCGGAAAATGCTTCATAACCCGGTGTACACCGGCACCTGGCTGTATAACCGCAGCAAATGGCAGAAGCGGAAAAAGCCGGAGGACAAAAACAAAAGCATTCCCCGTCCGCCGGAGGAATGGATCTGCATGGAAAACGCCTTTCCCGCCATCGTGTCCAAAGAGCAATTTCAGCTGGCCCAGGAGCTTTTCCAAAGCCGGAGCCACAGCCCTTCCCACCCAGGCCAGCGGAAAACCCCTTGGCCGGGCTGGTCTATTGCGGCCTTTGCGGTGCAAAAATGCAGCGCCAGCACCAGGAGAGCAAAGGCATTGCCCCATGCCTTCGGTGCCCCACCCGGGGCTGCTCCCCTTCAGTGCCCCTGGAGCAGGTGGAACAGGCTGTTCTCCTGGTCCTCACCCACCACCTGGCCGGGCTGCAAACCGCCGGGGCCATTTCCAGTCTGGACGAGGAATTTCTCACCAGCGCCGCAGAGAGCCTGGCAAAAGAGCTGGTGCGTCTGGAAAGCCAGAAGGCGCGGCTCCATGATTTTCTGGAGCGGGAGATCTATACCCCGGAGGTGTTCGCCCAGCGCCGCAGCGCATTGGAGGTGAGGGAGAAAGAGATCAAAGAGCAGCTGGGGCAGCTTTGTGAGCGGGAAGAAAAAAAGGAGGCCCCGTCTGGGGCCTCTGTGCTGCAAGGGTATACCGCATTGGATGCAGAGCAAAGAAACCAGCTGCTGAAAACCCTGATCCGGCGCATCGACCTGATCCGCCCTTCCCCGGCATCCAGCCGCAGCTTTTCCATTTCCATCACCCTCCGGGGGTTTTAGGGCCAGAGGCTGGCTTCCACCAACTGACGGGTGTAGGGGGATGCAGGGGAACATATCACCTGATCCGGTGTCCCTTCTTCCACCACCCGGCCCTCGTGCATCACCAGCACCCGGTGGCAGAAGGACTGTACCAAGGCCAGGTCGTGGCAGATGAACAGCAGAGAAAGCCCTTTTTCCTCCCGAAGCCTATGCAGAAGTTCCAGAAGGCGCTTTTGCACCGTCATATCCAAAGCGCTGGTGGCTTCATCGCAGATCAGCACCTGGGGTTCCACTATCAGGGCCCGGGCAATGGCAGCCCGCTGGCACTGTCCCCCGCTGAGTTCATGGGGATAGCGGTTTTCCCAGGCCGGAGGCAGGCCGCATTGTTCCAGCAGGGAGCGCACCTGCTCCTGCCGTCTGGCCGGGGAGATCTTTTGGTTCCGCAGGCTTTCGCCGATGCTGTAGCCGATGGTTTTCCGCGGATCAAAGGAAGCCCGGGGGGACTGAAAGACCATCTGCATCTGCTGGTAGGCCCATTGCAGCTGCCCTCCTTTGGCCCGGGTGATGTCCTGGCCGCGCAGCAGGATATGGCCCGATGTGGCATCCCGCAGCCGGGTGATGAGACGGGCCAGGGTGCTTTTGCCGCTGCCCGACTCCCCCACAATGCCCAAGGTCTCCCCCGGCTCAAGGCGGAAGCTCACTTTATTCACCGGAGTGAAAACCGGTTTTCCTTTTTCCCTGATCTCTTTGGTCAGATCCACTGTTTCCAGAATAGGTTCCATTCTTTATCCTCTTTTCAGCCGGGGCGCAGCTTCCAGCAGCGCCTTTGTGTAGGCGCTCTGGGGTTCATGCAGCACCTGGGAGGC
The DNA here is from genome assembly GCA_019420045.1 of Clostridiales bacterium. GTDB lineage: Bacteria > Bacillota > Clostridia > Oscillospirales > Butyricicoccaceae > Pseudobutyricicoccus. The sequence goes on along the minus strand of JAHZHY010000003.1, from coordinate 1,944 downwards.
CCTGCCGTATTCCATCACCTGTCCCTCTTTCAGAACCAGGATGCTGTCCGCCATGGCAGAAAGCAGCCCCATATGGTGGGTCACAAGCACCATGGCCGTGCCGAACAGCTGCCGCAATTTCAGCAGCTGCTCCATCACCTGTTTTTGAGACAAGCTGTCCAGAGCACTGGTGGGCTCGTCGCAAAGCAGCACCGGCGGTTTTTGCAGCATGGCCAGGGCAATGGCAACCCGCTGGTTCATGCCGCCGCTGAGCTGAAAGGGATAGCTGTTCCAAAGACGCTCCCCGTCTTTCAGGTGCAGCGCTTCGAACAGAGACAGGGTCTGGGCTTTGGCCTGGTTCCGGGCCACGCGGCCCCGGGCGCCCAGGCTTTCCGTGATCTGGCTTCCCAGAGTGCGCACCGGGCAGAAAGAGGCCCCCGGTTCCTGAACGATCATGCCCAGGCCCCGGCCACGAATAGCCCGCATCTCTTTTTCCGGCGCCTGGCACAGATTCTGTCCCTGAAAGAAAATGGTCCCTCGGCTCACCTGCCCTCCCTTTCCCAAAAGCCCCATGGCGGCTTTCAGCAAGGTGCTTTTGCCGCTGCCCGATTCTCCGGCAATGCCCAGAATCTCCCCTGGAAAAAGAGAAAAACTCACATTCTGCAAAACGGCATGGCTGTCATAGCAGACTTTCACCGATTCATAGCTTAGCAATGGCTTTTCCATGGGTACTTCCTTTCTGCTGCGGGGCGTCATTTGGTTTCGCTCGTGGGGGTCAGGGCGGCGGTGATTTCGTAAAAATCGCAGGGGTGGGCCGTAAGGCCGGTGATGCCCTTGCGGCAGACCAGGCTCATCTGAAGATGGGAGCAAAAGACAAAGGCGTCGTCATCCAGAAGGATCTGCTGCATCTGCTGAGAGAGCCGGGCCCGCTGGTCATCGTCAAAGGTTTGGGAGAGCTGCTCCGCCAGCTCTTCCAGAGCGTCATTGTGGTAGTGGCCGTTGTTGGCCACCGAGCTATTGAGACAGTGGGTGGCAAAGAAATAGGCGGGGTCGCCGGTGGGAGCGGTGACCATGGCGCTGGCATATACATCCCAGGCTGTGGAGTCCTGGCGCCTGGTGTTGTGATCGGCGGTGCTGATGATCTCCACCTGGATGCCAAGCTCTTTCAGGCTGGCCTGGGCCGATTCGGCCAGCAGCGGCAGCTCCTGGCGGCTGGAATAGGTGAGCCAGCGAAGGGTCAGCGGCTGGCCGTCCTTTTCCCGGATGCCGTCTCCATTCTGATCGATCCAGCCGTTTTCGGTGAGCAGCTTTTTGGCCCCTTCCGGGTCATATTCCTTGGCTGTTACCTTTCCGCTGAAGGCAAAGCCCTGAGGAAAGGCGCCGCCGGCGGGATAGCCATGGCCGCCCAGAAGATCCTGGACGAAGCGGTCTTTGTCAATGCCCATGGCAATGGCCTGGCGCACTGCCTTGTCGGAGGTCACCGGGCTTTCAAAGTTCATATGCAGGAGAAAAGCCCGGCTGGTGGCGCAGCTGGAAAAGGTGTAGTCCCCCTGCTCAAACAGTGGGTAGCTCACATAGGGCAGGCCGTAGGCCCCGTCGATCTCCCCCGATTGCAGGGCCATGGTGAGAGTGTCCCCGTCGGTGATGGTGAGCACGGTGATCTTCTCAAAGCCGGGCTGGCCGTTCCAGTAGTGCTCGTTGCGCATGAGACGCAGCTCCTGGCCGGAGACCAGAGACACCGGGATATAGGGGCCGGTACCGGTGACCATCCCCTCTTTCACCCCTTCTTCCATATCGATGATGCAGCTGTAGGGATCGCTGAGGCCGTGGAGCAAGGTGGGATTGGGGGAAGTGGTGCGGATGGTCACGATTTGCCCTTGGGCCGTGATGGTGTCCAGCATCAGATCCCCTGCGGCCCGGGGATGCACCTGCACCAGATGCTCCAGACACTCCTTCACGCTCTCC
>JAHZHY010000300.1:1470-2067 GCA_019420045.1 Clostridiales bacterium | reverse complement strand
CACCGGCTCGGGGGTCTATGAGCAAAGCATCGGCCAGACCGCGCTGCTCATCCGCATCATGGAAACCACCATGGGCCACGGCGGCCTGATTCTGCTGGCCATTGTGGTGGCTCTGGCCTGCCTTACCACCGCTATCGGCCTCACTTCGGCGGCGGCCAGCTATTTCTCCGGTTTGACACGAAACAAGGTGAGTTACACCGCTTTTGTCACCATCATCTGTGTGTTCAGCGCCGTGGTGTCCAATTTCGGCATCGACACCATTGTCAGCTTCTCCAGCCCCATCCTGACGGTGGTGTATCCCGCCGTGCTCACCCTGGTGGTCCTCAGCTTTTTCGACAAGAAGATCGGAAACGACTGGGTCTTCCAGTTTGCCACCGCCGGGGCCTTTGTCATCAGCCTTCTGGAGGTGCTGTCCGGGTACATCCCCTCGCTGGATTTTGTCATGAAGCTGCCGTTGTCCTCTCTGGGCTTCGGCTGGGTGCTGCCTGCGGCCATTTGCGGATTGTTGGGCGCTCTGCTGGGCAAAAACCGAGGGGTGAAACGCCAGGAAGCGGCCGGGGAATAGGAGCTTAAAGAAAATGGATTGTTATGTGAAAG
>JAHZHY010000300.1:0-1425 GCA_019420045.1 Clostridiales bacterium | reverse complement strand
CCGGAGACTCCGGCGGCCTGAGGGGAAGGGTGAACCTTCCCCTTTTCTGCTGCTTATGGATCGGGAAGAGTGGAAGCAAAAACGAGGGGACTACCTGAAAGGGGAGGAACCCCTGGGCGGCCGGGGCCCCAGCCGCTGCTGCAAAGTCGAGTGGGTAGGTGACTGCCTGACCGGGGTGCTGCGGGTGCCGGAGATGGAGAAGGCCGGTGCTTTCCGTCTGGGGATGGGGTTCTGTCTCCTGCCGGACAGGCTGGTGCTCATTGGAGAAGAAGGGGATGTGAAAGGCTGGGTGGAAGGCCGTCTGTCTGCGCTGCGCCAGCTGCAAAGCCCGGAACACCTGCTGCGGGAATTGCTGGAAGGGCTGATGGGAGAGGATCTGCTGCGCCTGTCCCGGTTGGAGGAAAAGCTGGAAGAGCTGGAAGGCTCCATGGAAAAGGCCGATCCCAATACCTTTCTTCGGGCCTTGGCCCGGTACCGGCGCAAGCTGTCCCGGCTGGGGGCCTATTATACCCAGCTCACCGCCGCGGGAGAGCAATTCCAGGAGGGCGGTGAGGAGGAACTGTGGGAAAAATTCATCGCCCACGCCCAGCGGCTTCAGGATCATGTGGGCCTGCTGCGGGAAGATCTGCTGCAGCTGCGGGAATTGTTCCAGGCCCTTCAGGATGCCCGGCAAAATCGGGTGATGGGGCTGCTCACTGTGGTCACCACTTTGTTTCTCCCCCTTACGCTGCTCACCGGCTGGTATGGAATGAATTTTGCCCGAATGCCCGAGCTTCAATGGCGTTATGGTTATCTGGCCCTGATTGTGGTGGCCGGAGCCCTTGTGGCGCTGGAAGTGGCTTTTTTTAAAAAGAAAAAGTTTTTTTGACTTTGTTCCCCCTTTTCCGGTATAATCGAAGTATTGATGGGAAAAGGGGGACCTTTTTTGATGAAATGGATGCGCCGGGGCACCGCCCTGGTTCTGGCTTTTTTGCTTTCGGCGGCGGTGCTGGCCGCCGGGGGCGGAGAGAGCCTTGTGACGCTGTCGGTGCTGCGGAAGGAATATCTGGATACCGTTTCGGAGAAAGCCCGGCAGAAAGCTGCCAGCCTGGAACAAGGGGCCAATGCTTATCTGGAAGAAAAGACCCAGGAAACCGAAGATGCCTTGCTCTCCCAGGCGGCGAGGCCGCTGTTGGATGCGGTTTTGGCCCAGGTGGGCGAAAAAGGCCGGATCGTAACACTGAAAAAGGGAGATACAGTGACAGGGCCCTTGGGGGCCGGGTTCGTCATGCGGGAAGGCAAGGCGGAGGTCACCGGCACTGAAGTGGTCAATGTCACCGCGGGAGGCACTCGGCCTGGGGGCTGGGAGATCGCCCGGAATATCTATTATATGATCCCGCAGAATGACCAGAGCGGCATCCGCATCACATCGGATACCGCCCGGGT
>JAHZHY010000299.1:3186-5396 GCA_019420045.1 Clostridiales bacterium | reverse complement strand
CATCAGGATATTCCTTGGCTACTTCCTGGAACATTTCATCCCAGAAGACCATGGAATAGTTGAGGGCGTTGCTTTTAGTGATGTTGGTCAGGGCCTTGCCTTTCTGCCGGGCCAACTCAAAGGCATAGCGGATTACCCGCTGGCAGCCGTGGCGGGAAAAGACTCCGGTTTGCAGCACCACTTCTCGATCTGTGCCGGGGAAGAGGTGGTCACCGGCTCCGGCATATTCCCCTTCGCTGTTTTCCCGCACCACGATCATGTCGATGTCCTCTCGCTTCACATCTTTCAGCGGGCAGGGAGCGCCTTTCAAAAGCTTCACCGGGCGCAGGTTCACATATTGGTCAAAGCCCTTGCGGATCTTGAGCAGCAGATCCCACAGGGACACATGATCGGGCACGCCGGGAGCGCCCACCGCCCCCAGGTAGATGGCGTCAAAGTTTTTCAGCTGCTCCATGCCGTCTTCTGGCATCATCCGGCCGGTTTTCAGATAGTATTCGCAGCCCCAGGGGAAAGATGTGACCTGAAAAGAAAAGGTGCCGTCTGCTTTTTCAATGTGCCGCAGCACCCGCAGACCTTCTTCCACCACTTCCGGGCCGATGCCGTCGCCGCCGATGGCGGCAATACGATAGGTTTCCATCGTGCAAGTCTCCTTTAATAATAAAATAAGAAAAAACGAAAAAAGGGCGCGGAAAAACCGCGCCCTCGGGGCTTAGAATTCCAGTTTGCTCTGGATATAGGCGTTCAGCTCATGGATGGGCAGACGCACCTGCTCCATGGTGTCCCGATCACGCACAGTGACGCAGCCGTCCTGTTCGGTCTCAAAGTCCACGGTGACGCAGAAGGGTGTGCCGATCTCATCCTGGCGGCGGTAGCGCTTGCCGATGGAGCCGGATTCGTCATAATCGCACATAAAGCTGCCGGCCAGCTGCTGATAGAGGGCTGTGGCCTGCTCAGACAGCTTTTTGGACAGGGGCAGGATGGCGCACTTATAAGGAGCCAGGGCAGGGTGGAGGTGGAGCACCACACGGGTGTCGTTTTTGCTTTCGTCCACCACTTCCTGATCGTAGGCGTCGGTGAGGGCGGCCAGGACGATCCGATCCACGCCCACAGAAGGCTCAACGCAATAGGGGATGAACTTCTCATTGGCTTCCTGGTCGAAATATTCCATGCTTTCGCCGGAAGCGGCTTCGTGGGCCTTCAGGTCGAAATCGGTACGGGAAGCCACGCCCCACAGCTCGCCCCAGCCGAAGGGGAAGAGGTATTCGATGTCGGTGGTGGCGTTGGAATAGTGGGAGAGCTTTTCCTTTTCGTGGTCACGATAGCGCAGGTTCTCTTCTTTCAGGCCCAGGCTCTCGAGGAACTTCTTGCATTCGCTCTTCCAGTAGTCGAACCACTCCAGTTCGGTGCCGGGCTTGCAGAAGAACTCCAGCTCCATCTGCTCAAATTCCCGGGTGCGGAAGACGAAGTTGCCGGGAGTGATCTCGTTGCGGAAGGCCTTGCCCACCTGGCCGATGCCGAAGGGCAGCTTTTTCCGGGTGGTGCGCTGCACATTTTTGAAGTTGACAAAAATGCCCTGGGCAGTTTCGGGGCGGAGATAGAGCTCGGACTTGGAGTCCTCGGTGATGCCCAGGAAGGTTTTGAACATCAGGTTGAAGGAGCGGATGGGAGTGAAATTGGTGCTGCCGCAGTTGGGGCACTTGATGCCGTTGTCCTTGATGTACTGCTCCATGGCGGCGAAATCCATGCTGTCGGGTTCCTGGCCGGAAAATTCCTCGATGAGGGTGTCGGCCCGGTGACGGGTATGGCAATCCTTGCAGTCCATCAGGGGATCGGAGAAGCCCCCCACATGGCCGGAGGCCACCCACACCTGGGGATTCATCAGAATGGCGCAATCCAGCCCCACATTGTAGGGAGACTGCTGGATGAAATGCTTCCACCAGGCTTTTTTCACATTGTTTTTCAGTTCCACACCCAGGGGGCCATAGTCCCAGGAGTTGGAAAGTCCGCCGTAGATCTCGCTGCCGGGATAGACAAAACCCCGGCCTTTGCACAGCGTGACGATTTGATCCATGGTCTTTTCGGTATTTTTCATTGGCAGGTTCTCCTTTTTGAAAAAGGCGCATACACTGGATGCGTCTGGATTTTCTCACAACAGGTATTATACCGGAAAAAAAAGAAAAAGAAAAGGGGAAAGCCGGGAATTGACACGG
>JAHZHY010000299.1:0-3176 GCA_019420045.1 Clostridiales bacterium | reverse complement strand
CGCCTGCTTTGGGAGCAGGAGGCCGCGAGTTCGAGTCTCGCCACTCCGACCAGAAATACCGCAAAATCTAAAGATTTTGCGGTATTTTTTTTATGTCTGCATACGATGCGATCTTTCTGTAAACATGACAGACTGTTGTCCGTCTCCCATGCTATAATACAGAAAAACAGGAAAGGCGGTGCATTCCATGAAGATGGAGCGGCTTATCGGCATACTGTCCATCCTGCTTCAGCGGGAAAAGGTCACGGCGCCGGAACTGGCCCGGCAGTTCGAGGTGTCCCGCCGGACCATCCAGCGGGATATCGAGTCCCTGAGCCAGGCGGGTATTCCTATTTCCACCGTTCAGGGCCCGGGGGGCGGCATCTCCATCATGGAGGGATACCGGGTGGATCGGACGGTGCTCACCGCCCCGGAGATGCAGGCCATCCTGGCAGGTCTCAGGAGCCTGGACAGCGTCAGCGGGACCCGGCGCTATGTTCAGCTGATGGAGAAGCTGTCCGCAGGAACAGGCGGACTGGTGCCGGGGGACGCCCATATGCTCATTGATCTTTCTTCCTGGTACAAAACCAGTCTGCCGCCCAAAATCGAGTGCATCCAGGAGGCCATAGAGCAGCATCGCATCATACGGTTTACCTATTTCTCCCCCAAGGGAGAATCGGTGCGCACCATTGAACCCTATTATCTGGTGTTCCATTGGTCCACCTGGTATGTATGGGGCTGGTGCCGGATGCGGAAGGATTTCCGCCTTTTTAAACTGAATCGCATGACAAAGCTCATGCAAGGCCAGTCCTTTTCTCCCCGCAGCGCACCGCTGCCGGACTTTACACCGGAGAGGATCTTTCCGGCAAACTATCAGGTTACGGTTCTTTTCGATCCGGCCTGCCGCTGGAGGCTGATGGAGGAATACGGGGCAGATCATTTTACGGAGGAGCCGGATGGCCGATTGCGTTTTACCGGAAGCTTTCCAGATGGAGATAGTGTGCTCAGCTGGGTGCTCACCTTTGGAGACAAGGCCGAACTGGTGGAGCCGGAAGAATTGCGGGTGCAGCTGGGAAAGCTGGCGGAAACGCTGGCCCGCCGTTATCAAAGGGGGAGATCGCATGGCATCCCATAGGGATTTTGTAGACTATGTGGCCGAACAGCTGAGGGAGGCCGGGACCATCCGCAGCCGGAAGATGTTCGGAGAATATGGTCTTTATTGCGATGATGTGTTTTTCGCCGTCATTTGCGGCGATCAGCTTTTTGTAAAGGCCACACCAGAGGGGGAGGCGGCCTTCCCGGACCTGCCCAAGGCCCCGCCCTATGAAGGGGCCAAGGAATCCTTTCTGGTGGAGGATGTGGAGGACCGGGAGCGCCTGACTGCGTTGACTCGCATCACCGGCCAGGCGCTGGGGAACAAACAGCAAAAGAAAGGAAGATGATGGCTGTGACTTTTGACTATAAGAAAGAATATAAGGAATTCTATCTGCCGCCCAAAACCCCGGGTATCATCACGGTACCGGCCATGAACTTTCTGGCGGTGCGGGGGCAGGGGGACCCCAACGAGGAAGACGGCGCTTACAAGCAGGCCCTGGCCATGCTCTATGCAGTGGCTTTTACCATCAAAATGAGCAAGAAGGGAAAGCATCAGCCAGAGGGTTACTTCGATTATGTGGTGCCGCCTTTGGAGGGGCTTTGGTGGCAGGAAGGTATTTGCGGGGTGGATTATGCCCATAAAAAAGACTTTCAGTGGATCTCCCTGATCCGTTTGCCGGAGTTTGTGACAAAGGAAGTCTTTCACTGGGCCATCCAGGAGGCCGCGGAAAAGAAGCAGCGGGATTTTTCCAAAGTGGAATTTTTCCCTTGGGAGGAGGGATTGTGCGTTCAGTGTATGCACATCGGCCCCTATGATGATGAGCCCGCTACGGTGGCCGCCATGGAAGAATACACGAAGAGCCAGGGATATACAGAGGATTTCGGAGAGAACCGCTTCCACCATGAAATCTATTTGAGCGATGTGCGCCGGTGCAAACCGGAAAAGCTGAAAACCGTTATCCGCCACCCGGTGAGGAGAATGCTATGAAAGGATTTTCTCGTGAGGAGACCCGCTTTTCGTTGTGCGGCCTGAACTGCCTTCTGTGCAGTATGCACCTGGGCGGTTATTGTCCCGGCTGTGGAGGCCCGGAATACCCCTGTTCCCGCTATGAGGGGTTTGACGACGAAGATTCTTTTGTTCCCCACCGGAACCGGCAGCAGGACATCGCACAGGCCTGGGAGCTGGGGCTGGAAACCTATATGGCTCAGCTGGAAGAAAAGCGGGAGATTCTGGATGAGCTGTTGGCCCATTACAACGATGGCCGCCGCAAAACTTTTTTCAATAGGGCGGTTTACTTGCTGCCTTTGGAGGATTTGCAAGGGGTGCGGGCGGCCTTGGATGGGCAACCAGCGCAAATGGAGCAGGAGGTCAAAGCGCGGGCTCTGGCTGCGGTGCAGCTGCTGCAGGAAGCGGCAGATCGCCGGGGACTCAGCCTGAAGAACACGAAAAAAGCGAAAAAGGAGTGATTCTATGGCGATTTCCCGGGTAAGTGTTTTGTTTCCCTGTCCGGTGGAGCAGGTGTGGCAGACCGTGACCGATCTTTCCAGCACCGCCTGGCGCAGCGATCTGAAAAGGGTGGAAGTGCTGGACGAGATTCACTTTGTGGAGCATACCAAAAGCGGCTATGCCACGAAGTTTACCGTTACGGCCTGTGAGCCCTTTCATTCCTGGGCCTTTGTCATGGAGAATGGCAATATGACCGGTTCCTGGGAGGGCATCTTCCAGGAGGCGGAGGGCGGCACACAGTTGACCTGCACCGAAACAGTTGAGGGCAAGCGCTGGTGGATGCGTCCCTTTGTACCCGGTTATCTGAAGCGGCAGCAGAAGCGGTACCTGGAGGATTTGCGGAAAGAACTGGTGAAATAAGCCATGTTAACAGGCGTTGCTTGCGGCCACGGGTCCTTCTTCGTACAATATGGGCGAAAGGAGTGAGCCCGTATGTTAAGGGAAAACATCAAGACCATCCGAAAATCCAAGGGACTTTCCCAGCAGGAGCTTGCAGTTAAACTGAATGTGGTGCGGCAGACCATCTCCAAATGGGAACAAGGAGTTTCCCAAAGTTAAAGATACTATATACCCAAACCCACGCTTACACGACTTC
>JAHZHY010000298.1:226-18396 GCA_019420045.1 Clostridiales bacterium | reverse complement strand
CGGGAGGATGGGATGGGTTCCCAGGAGGTGAGCGGATGAATTTGCTGTTTTGTTTTAAAATGGTGTCGGAGTTCTCCTTTTATTTCATCCTGGGCAATTATTTTGCCACCCAGATGAAAGGAAACGGAGTTCCCCTGCCTTTGTGTCTGCTTCTCCCTTTGGCCGTGGCGCTGTGCCGTCTGCTGAATAGCCGGAAAAACAAGTGGGAGCGGCTTCCCCTTCTGTTGTGTCTCCTGGGGCTTTTCTTTTTATATACCGCCCCGGACATCGGGGTCTATCTCTTCGGCTGTCTTTATGGAACGCTGCTGGTGTTTCGCAAGATCTACTATCATTCCTATGATATGGCCCTGGAAAATTTCAACCGATGCTCGATGATTCTGGCCATTGCCATGCCCCTTCTGGCCCTGGCCAGCGGTGGTGTGGCCGCCCTCACCGATGCGGTGCCTTTGGCCTTTCTCTTTCTGGCATCTTCGGTGCTTCAGACCCGGATGCTTCGCCACAGCCCGGCTACCCTGGAAAACAAGAAATTTTTGCTGCGGAACCTGGCCGTGCTGGTCTTTCTGGCCGCTCTCACATTGATCTCGGCCACTCAGCCGGCCCAGATCCTTTACCGCAATGGTCTGGCTCTGCTTTATAATCTGGTGGTTGTGAATCTGGCCCGCCTGGTGCTGGTTTTGGTCACGGTGGCCGCCTATGTTTTTCGCTTTTTCTATTCCCTGTTGAACGGAAAATTTGAGCCCACTCTGCCCACCGAGGGAGAGATGGAACTGGCTTTTGGCCTCAAGGGAATGGAATATGAACAGGTGACGAGAACGCCCATGTGGCTGCAGCGCATCATCATCGGCGCGCTGATTCTGGCGCTCATGGCCATCATCGGCTATGTGCTCTGGCGCATGACAAGGCGGCGTTACAGCGACGACCGGCAAACGGAGATGGAGGACACCCGGGAGGAGTGGCGGGAGCCCAAAGGGCCCCGGCGGGAGATCTTCACGCCCCGGGACCCTCGCCGGGCGGTGCGCCATTACTATGCCCGCTTTCTTCGGGATGCCCACAAACGAGGCATCCACATCACGCCGGAGAGCACCACCCGGGAGATTTTACAGCGGTGTCTCTCCTGCTATGAGCAGGAAGGGCTCACACTGCTGCGGCAGGTGTACCTGTCGGCCCGTTATGATCCCTCCCCGGTGGATCGCATTCTTGTCAAGCAGGCCCGGGAGTACTATAATAAAATCGTTCGTTCGGCCCGAAATCACAAGGAGGAAATCAAATGAATCCCTATCTGAAACGCGCCTATGAACTCCAGGAGGAGATCACCGAAAACCGCCGGTATATCCACTCTCATGCCGGTGTGGGTTTTGATTTGGATGACACTGTGGAACGGATCATGAGCCAGCTTCGTGCTATGGGCATCGAAGGGGAACGCTGCGGCAAAGCCGGGGTGGTGGTCACCCTGGGCAAGCCGGGCAAAACCATTCTGCTGCGGGGTGACATCGATGCTCTGCCCATCGCCGAGCAGACCGATCTGCCCTTTGCCAGCAAAAACGGCTGTATGCACGCCTGCGGCCACGATTTCCACGCCGCCATGCTGCTGGGGGCTGCAAAGCTTCTCAAGGAAAATGAAAGCGCCCTTCCGGGCACCGTCAAGCTGATGTTCCAGCCGGCCGAGGAAAAGCTGGCCGGGGCACGGGATATGGTGGAAAACGGCGTGCTGGAAAATCCTCATGTGGACGCCGCTTTTGCCATGCACATCGGCACCGGCAATCCGGAAAGCCCGGTGGGCAGTGTCAAGTTCACCAAAGGCCCCTCCCATGCCTCGGGGGACAGCTTCCGCATTATCGTCCAGGGCAAGGGCTGTCATGGCGCATCTTCCTATCAGGGTGTGGACGCCATCAGCGTAGCTGCCCATATTCTCATCGCTTTGGAGGAGATCCCGGCCAGAGAAGTGCCGGCCGATCAGCTGTCCATCGTCACCGTGGGCGTGTTCCAGGGTGGTTCGGCCTGCAATATCATCGCCGACACCGCCACTTTGGAGGGCACCATCCGGGCCCTGTCTCCGGAAAACCGGGAATTTCTCATCCGTCGGGTGCGGGAAGTGGCCGAAAGCATCGCCAAGGCCTTCCGGGCCACCATCCGGGTGGAAGAACCCACCGGCGGCACACCTCCTTCCTATAATAATCCGGCCCTGTGCGAAGAAATGCTCCCCTTTATCAAGGAGATTGTGCCGGAGGATAAAGTGTTCGTCCGGGAAAACCAGCCCTCTCTGGGCAGCGAGGACTTTGCCTATGTGTCCACCAAAGTGCCTTCCATGATGATCAATCTGGGGGCGGGCAGCACAGAGGAAGGGTATACCTATGCCCTCCACAGCCCCTTTGTCACCCCGGACGAAGGCTGTCTGCCGGTGGGTGCCGCCCTCTATGCCCATTGCGCCACCCGTTGGCTGGAAGAAAACCAATAAAATTCTGTTTGTGAGGTTAGAAAGATGAAAAAATCCATTGGCATCCTGGGAGGCATGGGGCCTCTGGCCACCGCCGACCTGTTCAAGAAGATCGTCCTGCTCACCAAGGCGGGTTGCGACAACGATCATATCCGCATTTATATCGATGACAACGCCCAGATTCCCGACCGCTCCACCGCCATTCTGGAAGGGGGAGCCGATCCGGTGCCTGCCATGACCGATTCGGTGAAAAAGCTTTCTTCCATCGGGGCCGATGTGCTCATCATGCCCTGCAACACCGCCCATTACTTCCTGCCCCGGCTGAAGGAAGTCTCCCCCATCCCCTTCATCAGCATGCTGGAGGAGACCGCCCGCACCTGCCGGGAGAGCCACGGCGATACCCCGGTGGGACTGCTGGGAACCACCGGCACCATCCGCTCGGGGATCTACCACAAGGCCCTGGAAGAGCAGGGCGTTCCCTGCATCGCTCCCGATGAAGAGCAGCAAAAGGTGCTGATGGAGCTGATCTACGGGGTGAAATCGGGCAGTGAGAACCTGGATGAGGCGGCTTTCCGCAAGGTTTTGCAGCAGATGAAGGAAAAGGGCGCCGGCTACTTTATCCTGGGCTGCACCGAGCTTCCCATTCTCCAGGAGCTGTTCCATCTGGAAGAGGAGTGCGTCGACCCCACCACGGTTCTGGCCAAGGCCGCCATCACCTATTGCGGCTATCAGGTGAAAGAATAAAAAAGCATCGGTTTTTTCTGTTTTTTCCTTTACATCTCTGAGCAGCTATGGTAAAATCCAAATGTGTGCCCTTGTGCTTTGTCCGGGGATTCAGGCTTTGTTTCAGCAAAGCGCCTTCCAGGCCCCCCACACAGCCTTGCGGCGAATAAAAAACAGGAGGAAATACCAATGATTCTCAAAGACAAAAAGGCCGAAGTGATCGAAGCCAACCGCCTGCACGAGACCGACACCGGTTCTCCCGAAGTGCAGATCGCCATTCTGACTGCCCGGATCAACGAGCTGACCGAGCACCTGAAGGTCCACAAGAAGGACAACCACAGCCGCCGTGGCCTGCTGATGATGGTCGGCCAGCGCCGTGGCCTGCTGGCTTATCTCCAGAAGAAGGATGTGGAGCGTTACCGCGCCATCGTCAAGAAGCTGGGCCTGCGTAAGTAAAGAAATATGCAAAAGGGGGGACAAATCTTTGTCCTCCCTTCTGTGCATTTTCTTTCATCCAGAATATCACAATCACCTGCGGTGCCCCCTGTCTTTTTAGCAGTTGAATGACCTGGTCTCATGGCAAGGCCCGGCCATTCAAGTGCTAAAAGCATTGGGTATCCGCACCGGAAAAGGAGGAACCTTTTTTATGATTACCAAGATGGAATTCCCCAACGAAAGAAGATTTGAAACCACCCTGGCCGGCCGGCCTCTGGTGGTGGAGACCGGCAAGCTGGCCGGCCTGTCCAACGCTTCCTGCATGGTGCGCTGGGGCGATACCTGCGTGCTGGTCAATGCCACGGCTTCCAAAAAGCCCCGGGACGGCATCGACTTCTTCCCCCTGTCTGTGGACTTTGAAGAAAAACTGTACGCCGTGGGCCGTATCCCCGGCAGCTTCATGCGCCGGGAAGGCCGTCCTTCCGAGCGGGCCATCCTGGCTTCCCGCCTGATCGACCGGCCCATCCGTCCCCTCTTCCCCTCGGATATGCGCAACGATGTGGTCATCAGCTGCACCGTCATGAGCGTGGACCACGACAACCTGCCGGAGATCGCCGCCATGATCGGCACCTCCATTGCCCTGTCCATTTCCGACATCCCCTGGGGCGGCCCCATCGGCGGCGTCAACATGGGTTATGTCAACGGCGCTTATGTGGTGTGCCCCAACTCCGAGCAGCGGCAGAAGAGCCAGCTGAATGTGACCGTGGCCGGCACCGCTGACAAGGTGGTCATGATCGAGGCCGGCGCCGATCAGTTCCCCGAGGACCAGATGCTCCGGGCCATCGCCATCGCCCACGATGAGATCAAGAAGCTGGTGGCTTTCATCGACGGCATCAAGAAGGAGATCGGCAAAGAGAAGTTTGATTTCGAGCACATCACCGTGCCTGCTGAGATGTACGAAGATGTGAAGAATTACGCCGAGGCCCAGGTGCGTGAGGCCATTCTGGCTGTGGACAAAACCGTGCGGGACAAGGCCATCGACGCCCTCACCGATGAAGTGATCGAGAAGTTCGGCGAGAAATATCCCGACAGCGAAAAGCTCTTCGGCGAGTGCATGTACAAGCTGCAGAAGTATGTGGTGCGCCGCATGCTGCTGGATGAGCAGAAGCGTGTGGACGGCCGCAGCCTCACCGAGGTGCGTCCTCTGGCCGCCGAAGTGGGCCTGCTGCCCCGTGTCCATGGCTCGGGCCTGTTCACTCGCGGCCAGACTCAGGTTCTGACCACCTGCACTCTGGGTACTCTCCGGGATGCCCAGGAGCTGGACACCATCTACGAAGAAACCGAAAAGCGCTATATGCATCAGTATAACTTCCCCGGCTATTCTGTGGGCGAGGCCAAGCCCTCCCGCTCCCCTGGCCGCCGGGAGATCGGCCACGGCGCTTTGGCCGAGCGTGCGCTGGAATGCGTCATTCCCTCTGTGGAAGAGTTCCCCTATTCCTTCCGTCTGGTCTCTGAAGTGCTCTCTTCCAACGGCTCCACTTCCCAGGGCAGCGTCTGCGGCTCCACCCTGGCTCTGATGGATGCCGGTGTGCCCATCAAGGCCCCTGTGGCCGGCATTTCCTGCGGCCTTGTGGTGGAAGGCGACCGCCATATCACCTTCACCGATATCCAGGGCATCGAAGACTTCTTCGGCGACATGGACTTCAAGGTGGCTGGCACCGAGAAGGGCATTACCGCCATCCAGGTGGACATCAAGTGCGATGGCCTGACCATGGAGATCATCGAAGAAGCCTTTGAAAAGACCCGCGTGGCCCGGATGGAGATCCTCAACGAGGTGATGCTCCCCTGCATCCCCGCTCCCCGTCCTGAGCTGTCCGCTTATGCTCCCAAGATGGTGCGCTTCACCATCGATCCCGAGAAGATCCGCGATGTCATCGGCAAGGGCGGCTCTGTGATCCAGAAGATCACCGCCGACACCAACACCAAGATCGACATTGAGGACGACGGCTCGGTGTGCATCGCCGCTATCAACGCCGCCGACTGCGACGCTGCCAAGAAAACCATTCTGGCCATCGTCAAGGACCCGGAGATCGGCGACATCTTCTATGGCAAAGTGGTACGCATCATGAGCTTCGGCGCCTTTGTGGAGATCGCTCCCGGTAAGGATGGACTGATCCACATCTCCAAGCTGGACAACCGCCGGGTGGAGAAAGTGGAAGATGTGCTGAATATCGGCGACATGACCTGGGTCAAGGTGGTGGAGATCGACGACAAGGGCCGGATCAACCTGTCCCGCAAGGACGCCATTGCCGAGATCAACGCCCGGGGCGGCGCTAAGCCCGGCGAACATATCCGGTAAAAAAGAAGAAATACTGTTACGGAGCCAGACAAAGCTCCGGGAAACGGGGCGGGTCTCATGGCCCGCCCCCCCCTTTTACGCGGCAGGGCCGCAGATTTTTCCGTTTGAGGTGTGACTATGATCGAAAAAATCACTTTGCCCAACGGCGTGCGTATTCTTTATGAGCAAGTTCCCTCGGTGCGCTCCTGCGCCCTGGGCGTTTGGGTGGAAAGCGGCTCCCGTCACGAGCCGGAAGAACTGGGAGGCATTTCCCACTACATCGAGCATATGCTTTTCAAAGGCACCGAAAGCCGCACAGCGGCCCAGCTGGCCACCGCCTTTGACGCCATCGGCGGCCAGGTCAATGCCTTTACCACAAAAGAGAACACCTGTTACTATGCCCGGGTGTTGGACACCCACATCCAGGAAGCCGCCGACCTTCTGTGTGATATGTATTTCCATTCCCGGTTCGGCCAGCAGGAGACCGATCTGGAGCGGGGCGTCATTCTGGAAGAGATCGGCATGTATGAAGATACTCCCGACGATCTGGTGATCGAGCGGCTGTCCTCTGCCATTTACAAAGGCTCTTCCCTGGGCCGTCCCATTCTGGGCACCCGGGAGACCTTGGAGAAGATCCAGGGGGACACCCTGCGGGATTATTGCAGCAGCCGTTATTCTGCCGCCAATACCGTGGTGTCGGTGGCTGGCAGTTTTACCATGAACGACATCGAGCAGATCGCCCGCCGGTTTGAAAAGATGCCGGGGGGAGAGCCGCTGACAGCGCCTCAGGCCGTCTATCAGCCCTCTTTTACCACCAAGACCAAGGACATTGAGCAGAACCATCTGTGCCTGGCCTTCCCCGGTATCGCCGCCGGAAGCCCGGATCGTTACCGGATGCAGGTGCTCAGCAACATCCTGGGCGGCGGAATGTCCTCCCGCCTGTTCCAGCGGGTGCGGGAGCAGAAGGGCCTTTGCTATACCATCTATTCCTTCTCTTCGGCCCATCGGGACACCGGCTATTTCGGCATCTATACCGCCCTGGGCCGCAGTACCGAAATGCAGGCTCTGGAGCTTATCGGCCAGGAAGTGCGGGCTTTTGCCCAGGAAGGCCCCACGGAAGAAGAAGTGCAGCGTTCGGTGGAGCAGCTGAAGAGCTCGGCTCTCATGAGCCTGGAGAGCATGAACAGCCGGATGAACGCCAATGCCCGGGGCGAGTTCCTCTATGGCCATCCCCTTAGTGCTGAGGATATTATCCGGGGCTATGACGCCGTCACCCGGGATGGAGTCCATCAGCTGGCCCAGGAGCTGTTCAAGCTGCCCAATGCCTCCTTCTCTGCTGTGGGCAAGGTTTCCTCTCAAGAGGAATACCAGGCCGTCATCCGTGCCGCCCTTTGCTGAAAAACAAGAAAATCCGCCGCTTGCTGTTCAAGCGGCGGATTTTCTGTACAGGTCGGATTTTGATAAACAGATCAGCCGATCTCCACCATGGTGCCCCGGCCTTTTTCCAGGGCCAGCCGGTAAAGCAGGTGGGCGGCAGACAGGTCTTCCACAGCGATGCCCACCGATTCGAAAAAGGTGATCTCTTCCGGGCTTTGCCGCCCGGACACGGTGCCCAAAAGCACCTGACCCACTTCGCCCCGGATGTTGTCCATGGAAAGCTCCCCCTTTTCCAGAGGGATCACCAGATCGCCGCCGTCCCGCAAAGCGGCCTGGCGCTGATCCAGGTAGATGGCCGAGCGGCAGACGGTGCGGCTGTCTACTTCCCGGGCTGTGGGGGCGCAGGCGCCTACGGCATTGATGTGAGCTCCTTCTTTGATCCATTCTCCCTCCACCAACGGCTCCTTGGCCTGGGTGACAGTGCAGAGAATATCCGCCTGTTCTGTGGCCTCACGGGGTGTTTCGCACAGGACAGCTTCCAGCCCCAACTGCTCTTTTACCCACTTACAGCAGACTTCTCCACCGGCGGGAGTGCGGTTCCACACAAAGACACGACGGATGGGGCGCACCTGGGATATGGCGGCAATATGCATCCGGCCAATGCGCCCGGCGCCCAGCAATCCCAGGGTACAGCTGTCCTCCCGGGCCAGCACACGGGTGGCCGCAGCGCTGGCGGCGGCAGTGCGCAGCGCCGTGATGTGCTCGGCATCTACAATGGCCAGAAGAGCGCCGGTGGCGCTGTCAAACAAGGGAATGATTCCCTGGCTGGTGCCGTTTTTCTTGGCCTCGGCTCCAGGAAAGACAATGGTCTTGACGCCGCAGATTTCTTGCTGCTGGTTGTCCGATGCCATGAGGGCAAATGTGTTTCCCTTTTTCTGGGGCATCATGCTTCGTTGGAGCATGGTGGTTTTCCCGGCGGAAATATCCCGGAATGTTTCTTCCATGGCGTGAATACAGGCTTCCATGGTGAGAAGCTCTTCCGCGTCTTTCTTTCCAATGATCAGAGTCTGGTTCATGGCGGTTCCCCTCTTTCCTTTGGATGATTTTTATAGTAATTCTATTATAGAATGAAAAAAAGGCGGCCGCAAGGGCCGCCTTTTCGATTCACGCAGGATAATGGTTTTCTGGGTGAAACAACCGATGAGGGCAAAGAAAGGTACGGAAGTTCAGCCATTGGACACTCAGTTTTTCTGCCGCCGTTTTTGCCGGGTCAGTCCCCAAACACCCCAGGACAGAGTAATCACAGCAGCGGCGCTTCCGCCCAGGGCACCGGTCCACACAAGGCCCCGGTTGGCCGGAATGTGTCCCTGTTTCCAGCCGGTGTTATAATAGACAATCAGCTTGTCACCACGGTAATAGCTTTTGGGCAGCAGAGAGAAGGGCGAAGTCACTGCATGAACCCCTTTTTCCTTGTCTTTCCACTGGAAAGTGACGCTGGCTCCCCGGCCGTCCCCGTCGGGGTATTGGACCTGGGCCCGCACCTGTACACCGGTCCAGATATAGCGAAGCTCGGTGGTCACCAGCAAAATGACAAAGACGATGCATATAACGCCGGTGAGGATGAGAATCCGGAAAATCCGTCCTTTGGCTTTGCTGGGTTTGTTTTCCTCCATATCCCGCCGCAGCCAGGCCGCCCGGGTACCGGTGACAAAGGCACAGCAGGCAGCCAGCCCCATCACCGCCGACAGCACAAGGCGCCGGGCGTCTCCCTTGGCAATAACCAGGCCGGTTTCCGGCCAATAATACAGGGAGCGGGTTTCACCGATCTCCACATCGCCCCGGGCGTCGCCGGTCAAGCGCAGCTCTTCCCCGCCATAAGTGAACTCATACACCGGAAAATGGTCGTAAGAGTTATAATATCCTCCGTTCTTGTTCTGGCGCAGAGAACGACTGCGTTCTATATCCACCACCGTGCCCTCCACCTGGATGCTTCCACGCTTTTCGCTGAAATGCACCGCCAAAGGAGGCATGGCCATGGCGGCAAACAGCGCCGTCAGCACAAAGGCCACGATCATGGTTCGCCTGGTGGGAAGCGGTTTCTTTTTTCTCCCTTTTTCCATTGTATTCTCTCCCTATTGCCTCTCATTTCCGAGGCAGTCTTCTCCCATTGTATTCCCATTTGCAGTCGGGTACAAGGCATAGGCCCTACAAAAAAGCGGGAGGTCTTCCTCCCGCTTTGGTTACTTTGCCAGGATCTGATTGACGCCGTCCAGATAGGCCTTGATGCTGGCTTCGATAATATCGGTGCTCAATCCCACGCCGGTGATGGTGCCCCCATTGTGTTCCAGCTGCACCTCCACCTGGCCTTGGGCATCCATGCCCTGACTCATGGAGCGGATGCTGTAACTGACCAGCTGGGCGCCGGTCTGCACAATGTTTTCGATGGCATGGAAGGCCGCCTCGATGGGGCCGATGCCAAAAGCCACCGTCTCCATGCCATCACCATTGTAACACAGGCTCACATTGGCAGTTGCCGAAATATGGGAGCCGGAATTGACCACATAGCCCTGGAGCATCCAGCGGTCTTTGCACCAGTCCTCTTCTTCCCAATTTTCGTCCCGGGTTTTTTTGATCAGATCCATTTTTCCTTCTCCTCTTTCGATGAAAACTGGCAGGCGAGGCAAACCAATAAAAAACCGTCTCCTGCAAAAACGCAAGAGACGGAATTAGATGCAATCCCGCGGTACCACTCTTGTTGGCCAAAGGGCCCACTCGGTCGGGGCTATCACCCCGTGCCCTCATAACGGTGGGCTTCCGGCGCGCTTACTGGGCAAAATGCCGTTGGGCTTGCTGCTCGTGGGTCAGTTAGAAAAGCCTTCTGCCGCTGTCTTGCACCATCCGACAGCTCTCTGCAGGCCAGGCGGGCTTCTTTTCCCCCAGTCAATGCATTTGGGTTGGTTTCTTACAAGATTAAACCATTTTTCCCCGGTTGTCAAGGGCGATTTCTGCCAAAAAAGCAGCTTCAGCGCAGACGGGAAAGCACTTTTCCCACACTGTCCTGAATAAACAGGCTGGCTCTTCCTTCCCGGCCGGTTTCGGTGCGGTTGATGAGCACCAGGTGACGGCCGTTGAAATAGTCCAGCAGCCCTGCGGCAGGATAGACCACAAGAGAGGTGCCGGCCACGATCAGCAGATCGGCCCGGGCGATCTCCTCCACCGCCTGGGTGAGGATGCGGGTGTCCAGGCTTTCTTCATAGAGCACTACATCGGGCTTGATAACGCCGCCGCAAGGACAGTGGGGCACGCCTTCGCTGCGCAGGATGTCGCTCATGCCAAAGAGCCTGCCGCATTTCTGGCAGTAATTCCGGTGTACTGTGCCGTGAAGCTCCAGCACACGGCGGCTGCCTGCCATCTGATGCAGCCCGTCGATGTTCTGGGTGATCACCGCTTTCAGTTTGCCCTCCTGCTCCAGCTGGGCCAGTTTTTCGTGGGCCGGGTTGGGCTGGGCCTCCGGCCACAGCATCTTATCCCGGTAAAACCGGTAAAATTCCTCCGGGTCCTTTTCAAAAAAGCTGCGGCTGATGATCTGCTCCGGAGGATAGTGGTATTTCATATGATAGAGCCCGTCGGTGCTGCGAAAATCGGGGATGCCGCTTTCAGTGGAGACGCCGGCGCCGCCAAAAAAGACGATGTAACTGCTTTCATCCACAAACTGTTGCAACTGTTGTATTTTGTCCATGAACCAGGACTCCTTTCAGGCCAGGGGATTTAGAGAACAAAGCGGAAAAACCGCATTACTTCAAAATAGTCATCGGTTTCAAAGGCGATGGTGCAGTCATCCAAACGATGTGCGCCGGGGTAAAAGGCGTTTTTGGCCGCCAGATTGTGATCTTTGTAGCACACTTCTACGGTAAAATGCTCGGGCAGAGCGGGGACTTTCCCTTGGAAAGACTGGGAGAGGGCCCGCTTCACATCGGCCCGGATCAGCTGCTGAGCCTTCTGGGGGGCCAGGCAGCGCAGCGCACCGCCTGTACCTTCCTTGACTGCCGTGGTTACCAGGCAGGGGTGCAGGTCCTGGGAATCTTCGCACAGCTGCTGGTCTCCGGAAAGGTAGACGGTGGGCACGCCCAGACTGGCGGCACACAGGCTGAACATCATAAATTCGCTGCAAATCCGGCCGTTGAGCTTGATGTAGGCCGGGCGGCCGCTGACGGTGTGGGACATGGGATTGCCCTCCCGGGAAGCGGCGCCATGATAGCCCACGAACAAAGCGGCGTCAAAGCTCTTGTCCAGCCCCTCCACCATCAGGAAGGGATGCCCCGACCAGCCTTTGATGATTTGGGCGCAGGGAGGCAGGACTTTGCTGTCAATATTGCAGGCCGGGCCGTGGGCGTCTTTGATGACGATCTCGTCGGCCCCTGCTTCCATGGCCCCTTCGCAGGCCGCCAGCACTTCCTTTGTCATTTCATCGCAGTGATAGGGATAATTGGGATTGCCGGGGCGGCAATCCTCGTGGGAAAGGGTGGTGGCCACGCCTTCAATGTCGGCGCTGATGAATACCTTCATGTGGGTCGCTCCTTTCAGCTCGTATGTTTTTCTTCCAGATGAATCTGTTGCAGGGTGCGGTAGCTGGTGCCGCCAGGGACAGGGATGGATTCCATCAGAGAAAGGGTCCGTACAGGGAGAATCAAGGGAGACAGCGGAAGGCGCTCCCAGGACACTTCTTTGTTTCCCCGCCGCAGCAGGGTGATGTGAGGGGAAAAGGGCCGTTTTTCCAAAAAGATGCCCTCCTGCGCCAGCTGCTGGGCCAGCTGTTTTTGCATTTTCATAAGGGGAGGGCTTTGCTGCGGACGGAGAAAGATCACATCCCCTCTTTCCCCGGGAAATCGTCCCAGGTGGGAAAAGGTGAGAGCAAACTCCCGGCCGCTTACCCTGGAAAGGGCCTCGCAGGCGGCCCTTTCATCCGGTTGCTCTCCCAGAAAAGCCAGGGTCAGATGGAGCTTTTCCGGCCTTTCCCATCGGGCCTGGGGGTCCCATTTTTGCAGCCGCTGGGAAAGTCCCCAGATCTGTTCCCGGCAGCGCCTTGTCACCGGCAGGGCGATAAACAGACGCATAGCCCCTCCTTACTCCACCCGGGCCCCGAAGGGCATCAAAGCCAGCTGGGCCAGCTTGAAACACTGAAGGCCGAAGGGAATGCCCACAATGGTGATGCAGTAAAGCAGCCCGGTCCCCACAGATACCAGGGCCAAGGGCAGGCCGCTGACGATGAGCCACACCAGATTGCACAAAAAGGACACGGCGCCGCCCCCGTAGACCACTTCTTTGCCAAAGGGGAACAGGGCCAGCCCGGCGAATTTAAAGCATTGCAGACCGATGGGGATGCCCACAATAGTGATGCACCACAGCACGCCGGCCAGCAGCCAGGAAAGGCCCAGAGACCAGCCGCCCAGACAGAGCCACAGCAGATTGCCTAAACAGCCCATAGCCGTTACCCTTCCAAAGCAGCGGCCCATTCCCCTTCTTTGAATCCCAGGAGGACCCGGCCGTCGTCCAAAAGCAGGATGGGCCGCTTGACCAGCATGCCATCCTGGGCCAGCAGATCGTATTGGGCCTGCTCGTCCATTTCACCCAGCTTGTCCTTCAGCCCCATTTTCTGATAGAGCTGGCCGCTGGTGTTGAAGAATTTTTTCAAAGGCAGACCACTTTGCTTGTGCCATTGCTCCAGCTCCTGGGCGGTGGGGTTTTGCTCCTTGATGGGGCGGGATTCATAGGAAAGGCCATGGCTGTCCAGAAAGGCCTGGGCTTTTTTGCAGGTGCTGCATTTGTTATAACAGATAAATACCATGATTTCCTCCTTGTCAAACGGATGATGGTTGTGTATGTCCCTATTGTAACCCCATGGGGTGAAAGGGGCAACAAAAAAAGCCCTGGTACTCAGGACTTTTTTTGTTGGGGAGGCAAAACCTCTTTTAAAACCAGAATACGCTGGTTGGAGCTGCCTCGGAAGGTCAGAGTCAGGTCCCGCAGCGCTTCCACATAGGGGCCGTCCACCAGAATGTCACAGGCGTAGAGCAGATCCCCAATGGCCGGACGGTCTTTGGCCATTTCCAGAAGCTGTTCCAGGGTGTAGCCTGAATAAATGGTCACATCCTTCCCCTGCTCCCTGGCTCCACGGGCCAGTGGGAGAAGGGCTTCCGGCTGGCAGAAGGGCTCTCCGCCGGAGATGGTCAGACCTTGCAGCAGGGGATTTTCCTCCATTTGCCGCAGCAGATCGGGAATATCCCCCAAAAATCCCCCTTCAAAGGGATGGGTCTGGGGATTGTGGCAGCCGGGACAGTGGTGGGGGCAGCCTTGGGTGAAGACCACAAAGCGGATGCCCTCCCCGTCCACAATGGATTCTTCCACAATGCCGCTGAGCCGCAGCTCCTTAGACACCATGCTTGATCCGATCCTTTTCCTCTGCCCGCTTGGCGTTGTTGAACCGGTCGGTGGTGCCTACCAGATAACCGGTGATCCGGCGGATCCGCTCGAATTTCACGCCCTGGCCCACGCAGGCCTCTTTCTGTGTCAGCTTTCCTTCGGTCATGGTGCATGCTTCCTTTCTATACAAAGTGCAATTTATTATTTATTTATTCCAAACCGTAGAAGTTCGGCATACTGGGGAATTTCTTCCGCAGTTCACGGAGTTTTTCGATGGGCACGCCTTCTCCTTCCCGGCGGCCGCAGCGGGGACAAACCTCATCGATGACGCCGGTATAGCCGCACACCGGGTCCCGGTCTACCGGATGGTTCACCGAGCCATAGCCCACACCGGCTTCCTTCATGCAGCGGATCACCGCTTCGAAGGCCTTGGGGTTTTTGCATACATCCCCGTCCAGCTCCACATAGCTGATGTGGCCGGCGTTGGTCAGGGCATGATAAGGAGCTTCCAGCCGGATTTTGTCAAAGGCCCGGATGGGGAAATACACAGGGATGTGGAAGGAGTTGGTGTAATAATCCCGGTCGGTGATTCCCGGAAGCTTGCCATAGATCTTTTGATCGATGCGGAGGAAGCGGCCGGACAGTCCTTCGGCCGGAGTGGCCAGCAGGGTGAAGTTCAGGCCGGTCTTTTGGGATTCCTCATCCATCCGGCGGCGCATATGGCCGATGATCTCCAGGCCCAGCTTCTGGCTTTCCGGGCTCTGGCCATGGTGTTTGCCGGTGAGGGCCACCAGGGTTTCGGCCAGGCCGATAAAGCCCACGCTGAGAGTGCCGTGTTTGAGGATTTCCCCCACAGGCTCGTCCACATCCAGCTTTTCGCTGTCGATCCACACGCCCTGTCCCATGAGGAAGGGGTAATTGCGGCTCTTTTTGGCGGCCTGGATCTTGAAGCGGTGGAGCAGCTGGCGGATGACCAGGTCGATCTTCTCGTCCAGCATCTCGTAGAAGCGGTCCAGATCCCCGTGGGCTTCGATGCCCAGACGAGGCAGATTGATGGAAGTAAAGCTCAGGTTGCCCCGGCCACAGGTGATTTCCCGCTCCGGGTCGTGCACATTGCCCATCACCCGGGTGCGGCAGCCCATGTAGGCCACTTCGCTGTTGTAGTCCCCTTCTTTGTAGTATTGCAGGTTAAAGGGGGCGTCCAGGAAGCTGAAGTTGGGGAACAACCGCTTGGCCGATGTGCGGATGGCCAGCTGGAACAGATCGTAGTTGGGGTCCTGGGAGTTATAGTTGATTCCCTCTTTTACTTTGAAGATCTGTACCGGGAAAATGGGAGTCTCCCCATTGCCCAGACCGGCATCGGTGGCCAGAAGCAGATTGCGGATCACCATCCGCCCTTCGGGAGAGGTGTCAGTGCCGTAGTTCACCGAGCTGAAGGGAACCTGGGCTCCGGCCCGGGAATTCATGGTGTTCAGGTTGTGCACCAGGGCCTCCATAGCCTGATAGGTGGCCCGGTCGGTTTCCGCCATGGCGGTTTGGGTGGCCATGTCATGGGCCTTCTGGGCCTGCGCAGCGGTAAGGGTGCCGCCCTGGGGCAAGGTCTGCTGCGCCAGCCAGGGCACCAGCCGGGTGCCGTAGACTTGAGGCTGGCCCATGGACACATCCTCCCCTACCTGGGCTTTGGCATTCTGGGTCAGAGCCTGTCCCTGACCGTATTCCAGGGAACAGAAGGCGTTGAGGTACTGCCCCAGAGCCTTGAAATATTCTTTGCGGAAAGTTTTGGCCACACCGGGGGCCATGGCATAGTCAAAGTTGGGCACCGACTGGCCGCCGTGCATTTCGTTTTGGTTGGCCTGGATGGCGATACAGCCCAGAGCAGAGTAACTTTGAATGCCGGCCGGTTCCCGCA
Source organism: Clostridiales bacterium (assembly GCA_019420045.1). Lineage (GTDB taxonomy): Bacteria > Bacillota > Clostridia > Oscillospirales > Butyricicoccaceae > Pseudobutyricicoccus. The sequence goes on along the minus strand of JAHZHY010000298.1, from coordinate 2,760 downwards.
GATAACCGTGACCGGTGGAGAAGCCGTTTTTGAACAGCTTCAGCAGATCGATCTGGCAGCAGGTCTCGGTGAGCATATAGAAATCCTTGTCGTGGATGTGAATGTCGCCGTTGATGTGCGCGGCTGCCACATCCCGGGGCAGGATATAGTTGTCCACAAAATATTTGGCCCCTTCGGAGCCGTATTTCAACATGGTTCCCATGGCGGTATCGGCGTCGATGTTGGCGTTTTCCCGCTTGATGTCGGCGTCGGCGGCATAGGAGAAGGTCAGTTCTTTATAGATCTCCATCAGGTCGGTTTCCGACTGACGGATCTTGGCGTGTTCTGCCCGATAGAGAATATAGGCTTTGGCGGTTTTGGCGTAACCGGCTTTGATAAGGGTTTCCTCCACCAGATCCTGTACCTGTTCCACTCCCGGGATCTGGCCTTGGGGAATGGAGCGGGCGACCCGGCGGGTCAGCTCCTCCAGGGCGGCAAAGGGAAGGGATTCCTCCCGGACGGACACATTGGCTTTGCGGATGGCCTCCCGGATCTTGCTGGGATCAAAGGGCACCACATCCCCGCTGCGCTTGCGGATGGATACCGGCCCGGCCCAGGAAGCGGCGCTCACCCGCACCGGCAGCCGTTTGGAAGCAGCCATAAAAACCTCCTTTGCATGGCGGGAGCAGGGAAGGTATCCTCCCTGCTCCGCAGCGGCAGCCCATCAAGGGGCATCGCCCTTGTTCTTGTGTGCCGTCGTTTTGCCATACTATATATAGTGATTATAATCGTTTCAAACTGTATATATAGTAATTCACCCCCTGAAAAAATGCAAGGGGGATTTTTCCGTCAAGCCCCTGTCCGGCGGCGTGTTTTGGACTCCCCGGCCCATGGGAGCCTTGCAGCTGCAAGGGTTTCAGAGGTGAGAGAAAATTTCGGAGAAAAATCGGGCCAAAATTTGTGCAAGGTATTTTGTGGAAAACTCTTTTTACGAAAAGTAAATTTTCCTTCCGGGTATACCAAGGGGTGTTGGAAAAGGAAGAATCTGTTTAGTGACTAAACTTTTTCCCCCACTCGGCTGGACAGGGTAGTTAAATTGTAATATACTATTTACAAAGAAATGCGGAGAAAGGGGAGTGATGACAGCTGCGCACTGCGCGGCGGTACTTATGAAAACGAAATCTTCTGCCCAGCCGTCCCTGGCTCTGGATCTTGTGGAACCAGGCCGGGACGAACACATGGTGGCCGCCCGAAAGACCACCGAAAAGCTGCCGGAAGGGGTCACTTCCAAGATGATGTACCGGGATGTGGTACGCATCGCCTGGCCCTCCTTCATCGAGCTGACATTGACTCAGCTGGCCTCCATGGTGGACCTGATGATGGTGGGCAAATTGGGAGCTGCCGCTATTGCCGGCGTGGGGCTGACCACACAGCCCAAATTTTTGATGATGACCATGTTCCAGGCCATGAATGTGGGCGCTACCGCCCTGGTGGCCCGGCACAAAGGTGCGGCTCAGCAGAACAAAGCCAACCTGATCCTGCGTCAGGCTTTGCTGCTGACCCTGGTGCTGTCGCTGATCGGCGGCGTGCTGGTGTTCCTGTTTGCAGAGCCCCTGGTGAAGTTTATGGGCGCGGCCGAGGCATCCACTCTGGCCGACGGCACCGTCTATCTGCAGATCCAGGCATTGGGCATCGTGACCGTGGCTCTCACCAGTACCATCACCGCATCCCTGCGGGGCGCCGGCAACAGCCGCACCGCCATGATGTACAATCTGACGGCCAATGTGGTCAATGTGATCTTCAACTATTTGCTGATCTACGGCAATTTTGGTTTCCCCCGTATGGAAGTGGCCGGTGCGTCTTTGGCCACTGTCATCGGCCAGGTGGTGGCCATGGTTCTGGCCTTTGCTTCGGTGATGGGCCACCGGAATTATGTTCACCTGTCCATCCATGATTTCCCCCGCGGGTTCAAGCCTGAGAAAGAGGCCATGTTCTCCATTTTCAATGTGGGCATCCCGGCCATGATCGAACAGCTGGTCATGCGTACCGGTATGATCATCTATTCCCGTACCGTGGCTGGTCTGGGCACGGTGGCCTTTGCCACCCATCAGGTGTGTATGAACATCCAGTCCCTTTCTTTCATGAACGGCCAGGCCTTTGCCGTGTCGGCCACCTCCCTGATGGGCCAGAGCCTGGGGAAAAAGCGGCCCGATATGGCGGAGTACTACACCTCCCGGACGCGGCGGCTTGGTATGTGCGTGTCCATTTTCATCATGATCTGCTTTATCCTCTTTGGCGGCACCATTGTGGGGCTGTACAATGACGATCCGCAGATTGTGGAAACGGGTGCCAAGATCCTGATGTTCGTGGCCTTGATTCAGCCCTTCCAGTCCAGTCAGTTTATTCTGGCCGGTGCATTGCGAGGCGCTGGAGATACCCGGGCCACCGCTGTGATCACCACCATCACCGTGCTCTTTGTCCGGCCTACTCTGGCTATTCTGCTGATCAATCTGACGAGCCTGGGCCTTTATGGCGCCTGGATCGCTTTGGTAGCC
>JAHZHY010000298.1:0-216 GCA_019420045.1 Clostridiales bacterium | reverse complement strand
ATCAGCTGCTTCGTTCCCTTCTGGTCTGGCTCCGATTTATTTCGGGCAAATGGAAGAAACTTCGAATCTGAACAAAAACCCCTCCGGTGTTCCGGAGGGGTTTTTCTGTTTTTAGTAATTTCTCTGGACGAATAGAGGAAAATAGTGTATTACTAATAATAAGCTGGAGCAAAGGTAGACGAGATGAGCCCTTTGGCTGCCGCAAAGAAAAAGGGG
>JAHZHY010000297.1 GCA_019420045.1 Clostridiales bacterium | reverse complement strand
ATAGGGCACCGGGGATGTGGGGCTGACATAAGTATGGAAGGTTTCCTTCTCTTCCCCGTCTTTCACAATGATGGCGGCGATCTCGATGATCTCGCAGTTGCGGGGGCTGAGGCCGGTGGTCTCCAGGTCGAAAACCACGGTCTCTCCCCGGAGCGGCGTGTCGCACTGGCCCTGCACCGCCTGGCTCTTGGCCAGGTCATTAACAAAATAAGCCTCCACGCCATAGATCACCTTGATGTCCTGGCCCTTGCCCCGCAGCTTTTCCTGGGCGTGCATGGCATCGGGGAAGGACTGGGCCACGCCGTGGTCGGTGATGGCGATGGCCTTGTGGCCCCAGCGGGCGGCGGTCTGGATGGCCTGGGCCGTGCTGGTCAGGCCGTCCATGGAGCTCATGCAGGTGTGGAGATGCAGCTCCACCCGCTTGTTTTCCGCCTTGTCCTGGCGCAGCTTCTTTCTGGCCTCCACCACCGCCTGGGGAGAGATGACCACTTCCCGCTCAAAGGTACTATAATTGGCAACGCCCTGGACCATCACATAGGAGCCCACCTTCACCGCATCCATCAGAAGGGCGCATTCCTCGTCGGGCAGCACCTTGACACAGCGCACCGAACCATGGCCATCGGTCATATCGAAGGTATAGATGGTTTTTCCCCGACTCGTCAGCTTCTTTTCCTCGGCGAAAAAGACCTCCCCTTCCACCGCCACCTTGCCGCTGTCCACATTGACCTCGTCCATATGGATGATGGGCCGCTGGGCCGGTTTGCCGTAAAGCACCTTGGCATCGGAGTTTTTGGGCCGGAAAATCACCCCTTCCGGCTTTTTCCGCTCCATGTACCGTTTTTCTGGGGCGGGTTTCTTGGGGGCCGGGGGTTTCTGGGCGGCCGGTGCACACCGGCTTTGTTCCAGGAGGGCCTTTTGCAAAAGGGCCTTCTGCTGTTTTTCAAAGTCCTGGCAATGGGCCGGGAAATCCTTGCCCTCCCGCACTTCCACCGGGGAGGAAAGGCCCAGTTCCCGCTGCAAGAAGAGCTGCAACGGCTCCCGCAGCTCCTCCGCCCGGGGAAGCCACTGCTCCGGGGCGTCGATGATCAGTGCCCCCTTCTCTTCCTGGAAGCGAAGGCAGTCCCCCGCCGCCGCCATGGAGGGATAGCGGGCACGCAGCCGGTGGCGGCAGTAATCCACCGCCGCCTGATCCAGCTCATGGAGCTGATAGCGCACCTGGAGATGGGCTTTTTTCAGGCCGTAGGCCCTTCGGATGCCCTCTTCCCCGGCCTGGAGGGAGCTTTCTTCCAGCAAGTGAGGGGCCAGCAGGGACACTTCCAGGGTGTTCTCCTTCCGGTTGGCCTCGATGCCCTGGACCGTTGCCTTCGCCAGGGGGCCGCCTTCAAAATCGCATTTGCCGAAGAGCTGCTGTAAGGTGGCGCTCATATCTGCTCACCGGTCAGGCGACTGACTTCTTTTGCCAGGGCATCGGCGATCTCATGGGCCGGGACTTTGTAGAGGATCTCCCCTTTGGAGAAGAGCAGGCCCTCCCCTTTGCCGCAGGCCACCCCCAGATCGGCCTGACGGGCCTCCCCGGGGCCGTTGACGGCGCAGCCCATCACCGCCACGGTG
>JAHZHY010000296.1 GCA_019420045.1 Clostridiales bacterium | reverse complement strand
TGAGGAGCCGCTTCCTGGGAAGGCGCTGCCGCTTTAGGCTCCTTGGGCATAGCCGGTTTATCGTCAAAGCCGGTGGCGATGACGGTGATTTTCACTTCGTCTTCCAGATTCTCATCAATGGCCGCACCGAAGATGATATGTGCCTCCGGATGGGCAGAAGTCTGCACCATGGCCGCAGCCTGTTCCACTTCCTCCAGGCCGATATCGGGAGAACCGGTGATGTTCAGGATAACACCCCGAGCCCCGGCGATGGAAGTTTCCAGCAGCGGGCTCTGGATAGCCATCTTGGCGGCCTCTTCGGCCTTGTCCTTACCGGAAGCGCGGCCCATACCCATGTGGGCATATCCGGCATTGCGCATAATGGTGGACACATCGGCGAAGTCCAGGTTGATCAGGCCGGGCACTGTGATCAGTTCACTGATGCTCTGCACCGCCTGGAGCAGCACGCTGTCGGCCACTTCAAAGGCGTTCTGCAGTGTGATCTTCTGTTCGCTCACATATTTCAGCCGCTCATTGGGGATGGTGACCAGAGCATCCACTTCTTCCTTCAGCTGCATGATACCGGCGGTAGCCTGATCGGTGCGCTTCTTGCCCTCAAAGGCAAAGGGACGGGTGACGATGCCCACTGTCAGAATGCCCATTTCCTTGGCAATCTGGGCGATGATGGGAGCGGCGCCAGTGCCGGTACCGCCGCCCATACCGGCGGTGATAAAGACCATGTTGGAGCTTTCCAGCACCTTTTTCAATTCTTCGGAGCTTTCCTCCGCGGCCTTCCGGCCGATCTCCGGGTTGGAACCGGCGCCCAGGCCCTTGGTGAGCTTTTCCCCCACGGCCATCTTGATCGTTGCCGCCGAATAATTCAGAGCCTGCTTGTCCGTATTGACAGCGATAAAATCCACGCCCCGGATTCCGCTGGAAATCATGCGGTTGACGGCGTTGCCGCCGCCGCCGCCCACACCGACCACTTTAATATTCACATTATTCTCTGTTCCTGCATCAAACGAAAAGCCCATAGCTGCCTCCACCTTGCTCACAATGTATTTTTTCCTTAAAAACGCTTCTGTCCCCCAATGCGGATCATTGCGGACGGAAACGGGCGGTTTGGGGGTCGGTGAGATCGATCACACCGGTGTCCGTGCTTCCCAACCGTTCCACCACTTGATTGAGGAAACTGATTTTCTTTTCCAGTTCCTCCACCGTTCCCAATTCCACCACAAAGCGTTCTGTGTACTGCAATCGAATTTCGAACAGTTTCGTTATGTCGATTCCCATAATTTCTTTCAGTATACCACTATTTTCTGCGGTATTCAATATGGTAGACAGGGCTTTTCCCTGCTCTTGCTGGGAAAAATCCAAATATTTGCCCACTTGGGGCTCTTCCAGCTCAAGCCCTGTGACCAAACAATACCCCGCTGTTTGGTCTTGTGCAATTTCTTCCAAAATTTTTCCGTTTTTATCCACAAGCCAATAGCGATTTTCAAAAGAGACCACCGCCGCCGGCACACAGTCCTTCAAAACGATTTCCACCGTATCGGGAAACCTCCGCCGGATAGAAACCGTATCCAGATAAGGCCGGTCCCGAAAGATCCGGTTGGTGATAGCTACCTTGTTGAGGAAAAACAAATTTTCCCCTTCTGCAATTCCGGCAGCCTCCAGCACTTCCTGTGAATCATACCGGCTTTCACCGGATACCGTGACCCGCTTGACCTTGAAAAACACCGTCACCGCCGCCAGAATGGCAGCGCAGATCAAAACCAGACACAGAAGGCTGATCAATATTCCCGGTCCCCTCCTGCGCCGCCGCCGTTTTTTCGGCCTTGGCCCAGGAGGGGCACTGCTTTTCTTTTTCTTCATACTTCCACCACCGGTCTATTCCTCCCGACGGATACAGGCTCCCAGCTGAGCATATGCCTTTTCGATCTTCTCATATCCCCTGTCGATGTGGTCGATTTCGCTGATACTGGTCTCTCCCTGGGCGGCCAGACCGGCCACCACCATGGCAGCGCCACCCCGCAGATCGGTGGCTTTGACGGCGCTTCCCGTCAGATAGTCCACACCACGCACCAGAGCCAATCTTCCTTCCACCTGGATATCCGCCCCCATGCGCATCAATTCGGCGCAGTGGCGATAGCGATTTTCAAAGATATTCTCGGTAAACACCGTGGTGCCCCGTGCCAGGCACATGGCCGCCATCAAAGGCGACTGTGCGTCTGTGGGGAAACCCGGATAGGGCATGGTACGCACCGTTCCCACGCTGCGCAGCCGCCCCGGTGCCTCAATGGTCACCCGATCTGCCCCCACCTGAAGTGTGCATCCGCTTTCTTCCAGCAGTTGGGTCACAGAGGCAAAATAGGAGGGTTCGGTGTCCTCCACTGTGATCTTTCCCCCGGCAGCGGCACAGGCGCACAAATATGTGGCCGATTCGATCCGATCGGCGATCACCCGATGCTGGGTATTCTTTTTCAAAGCCATCTGTCCACCGATCCGCACATCATGGTATCCTGCACCGGAAACATCTGCGCCGATCCCCTGGAGAAATTGCTGCAGATCCCAGATCTCCGGTTCCCGAGCCGCATTGATAATGCGGGTGACCCCAGGACAGGCGGTGGCAAACAGCATGATATTTTCCGTGGCTCCCACACTGGGCAAGGAAAGGGTGATATCACATCCCTGCAGCGTTTCACACCAGGCGGTGATCTCCCCACCCTCTTCCCGGATCTCTACCCCCAGTTTCCGCAAAGCGGCCAGATGCAGATCGATGGGACGGGGCCCCAGCTCACAGCCGCCGGGAAAGGTCATGCGAGCTTTGCCGCACCGGGCCAGGATCGGCCCCAGAAAGATTACCGAAGAACGCATTTCCCGCATGAGATGGTCGGGAATATCCCACCGGTCCATGGGCGCCGAGTCCACCGTCACCGTGTGGCCCTCCTGGCTGACCCGGCAGCCCAGATGGCGCAGAATGGCAATAGCCGAATGTACATCCCGCAGATCGGGACAATTATGTATGATACTTTCACCACCGCTGATGATGGTAGCGGCCAAAATAGGCAGCACGCTGTTTTTTGCGCCCCCGGCCCGAACCGACCCTTCCAGCGGCCGGCCTCCTTCAATGATAAGCCTGCTCATAGTATTTCCTCCTGTGGACGATCCGCCCGCGCCCGCGTCTGCCGTCAAAAGGCAAAGGGGGGCGCATGTTGTTACCCCATACTATGCCGGCTCGTCGGTGGTTGTTCTGTTACACTCCGGCCACTGCGCGGATCTGCTGATAGATCCGCGCAGCAGCGTCGGTTTTCGCCATTTCTTTGGCCCTGCGGCCCATTTCAGCCAACTTGTCCGGCTGGGACAGAAGCTGGCAAGCAGTTTCATAGAGCTTGTCGCCGGTGATCTCCTGCTCCAGCAGCACCACAGCGGCCCCTCTCTTTTCCAGCACTCTGGCATTTTTCTCCTGGTGGTTGTCGGCAACATAAGGAGAGGGAACGATGATGGAAGGTTTTCCAGCGGCGCAGATCTCCGCCAAAGTGGAAGCTCCCGCCCGGCAGATCACCAGATCAGCCTCACAGAGCACCTGATCCATGTCAAAAATATATTCCCGCAGGTCGATGTTCTTGGCTTCATCCAGCCGGACTCCCATTTTTTCAATGGTCTCCGGCATCCACTGATAATTATTCCGCCCAGCGCCGTGGATCAGGCAGAATTTCTTTTCCTGAGCACACAGCTGGATACACCGGCTCATCTTCTGATTCATATAGTAAGCGCCCACACTGCCCCAGAAGGAAACCACCAGCGGCCCCTTCTCTCCGGGGAACAGCCGCTCCTTCAGGCCGTTGGGCCGGGCCGCCAGAATCTCCTGCCGCACCGGACTGCCGGTGAGCACCACTTTTTTAGCCCCTTTCAAATAAGGTTCGGTCTCCGGGAAACTGGTGAAAACGCAATCGGCCTTCCGGCTCATCCGCTTGACCACCATCCCCGGCGTGGCATTGACCTCCAGCATAGCACAAGGCACCTTCCGGCGCACGGCCGCCCGCACAGCGGGATAGCCGGCATAGCCTCCGGTACCCAGCACCAGATCGGGGGCAAATTCCTTGAGAATCTCCTCAGCCCGCCGGCTGGCCTTGGCAGCTTTTTTCAGCGCCTCCACATTCTGTTTCAGTCCCTTGGGGGACAGTTTACGGGAAAGCCCTGCCAGGGGGAAAGTATAAAGAGGATAGCCGGCCCGCTTGACCAGCCGCTCTTCAATAGCGCCCTGAGCCCCGGCAAAACGGATATCCGCCGAGGGGTCCTGCTGGCGGATATATCCCGCCACAGCCAAAGCGGGATTCACATGGCCCGCTGTGCCGCCTCCTGTAAAAAGGATCTTCATGGCTCTGTTCGCTCCATTCTCTTCTTTGTTTGTATAATGCTTTTACCCCTGTTCCGGGGCCGGAATTCTTCGGGATACCGACAAAATGACCCCCACTTCCGCCAGGAGCATCATCAGCGAAGTGCCGCCATAGCTGAAGAAGGGCAAAGCGGCGCCGGTAACCGGCAAAAGGCCGGTGACAACGCCCATATTGAAAATGGTCTGGATGGCGATCTGGGTGGTGATCCCCGCCACCAGCAGGCTGCCGAACCGATCGGGAGCCCGCAGGGCGATCTGGTACCCCCGCAGGATCAAAGCGGCAAAGACGATCATAATGAGGATGGCCCCCACCATGCCCAGCTCTTCGCAGATCACAGCAAAAATAAAGTCATTGGCCGGTTCCGGCAAAAACAGGTGTTTCTGCCGTCCCTGCCCAAGCCCCAGGCCCCATACGCCGCCGGAACCCACAGCCATCAGGGATTGGGCGCCCTGCCAGCCCTTACCCCGGAAATCGCTGAAGGGGTCCAGCCACACTTTGACGCGGGTCATGGCATGGGGAAGCAAAAAAATCAGCCCCACAACGCCGCCCACACCGCAGGCCGCCATGCTGAACAGCCAGGCCAGGTTGGCGCCGCCCAGATAGACCATCACCATGCCGGTGGCGCCGATGATAACGGTGGCCGACAGATGGGGTTCAAAATAGAGCAACGCCGCAATGAGCACGATAATTCCCACAAAGGGCAGAATACCGTACCGGAAGGTGCGCATTTTCTTCGGCCCCCACGCAGTGATCATGCTGGCAAAACACAATATGACGGAAAACTTGGCGATTTCCGAAGGCTGGAACTCCACGCCGATCTTCAGCCAACGCTGAGCGTCGTTGTGCTCCACGCCCACAAAAATAACGGCCACCAAAAGCAAAACCGAAACCACCATGGAAGGGATGGCCAGATAGTGCAGTTTCCGGTAATCCAGGCAAAAGGCCACCGCCAGCATACAGCCAATGCCGGCCAGGGCGAACATTCCCTGGCGCTTGAAATAAAAGGCTCCGTCACCGGACTGGGTACTGTTGATGGCATCCACATAGCTTGCGGAAAACAGGGTGATCAAGCCGATGCTCAAAAGCAATATGGTAAGGATCAAAAAGGGCAGATCGATGCTCTGACGCTTCTTGCTCCGTTTGCGGATGGGTTTCGAGCCCAATTCCACGCTGGCCGCTAGGGTTTTAATGGGGATGCACCTCCAAAGGTCCGGCGGACATCAGGCCAGAAACGGCCCAATGCCCAAATAGGAAACGATGCACATCACCAAGGTGATGGCAGTAAACACAAAGACGATCTTTTTTTCGCTCCAACCGCACATCTCAAAATGATGGTGCAGCGGGGCCATTTTAAAGATCCGCTTGCCATGGGTCATTTTGAAATAGGTCACCTGGATAATATCCGACAAGGTCTCAGCGATATAGATAAGACCCACCGGTACCAGGATTAACGGCAAATCACAGGCGAAAGCCATGCCGCACACAGCACCGCCCAAAAACAGCGAGCCGGTGTCTCCCATAAAGACCCGGGCCGGGTTTTTGTTATAGATCAAAAAGCCCAGAAGGGCGCCCAAGAGACCTGCGGAAAAGACAGCCGAACTGTCTCCCAGAGCCAGGAACACCGCGGAGAAAAACAGTGCTACCACCGCTGTCACCGAAGCGGCCAGGCCATCGATGCCATCAGTAAGGTTGACGGCATTCACCGCTCCCACGATGACGAAGATGGCACAGGGCAAATACAAGAACCAGGGCACCTGCCACAGCACATTGACAAAGGGAATGTATACATGGCCGGTGATATATCCCATGGAGCGGAGCACTGTGACAAGCAGCAGTTTCTGCAGGGGTGTCAGGCCCTGATTCTGCTTCTTTTTGATCTTGGTATAGTCATCCACCATGCCGATCAGCCCGAAAATCAAAGACAGGGCAAAAATCAGCACAGGCCGGAGATCGGCCGCCGCCCAAATGGCGGGAAGGCAGGCACACAGAGCACCCACCAACCCGGCGATGAACATGATCCCACCCATAGTGGGAGTGTATTGCTTATTCATGTGCCAGGTAGGACCGTCTTCCAGAATTTTCTGCCCGAATTTCAGTTTTTTCAAAAACCGGATTACCGGTGTTCCCAGCACCGCCGTGAGGGCAAAAGCCACCACAAAGGCACAGACCGCTGCTTTTATCATTCCTCTTCCCCCAATTTGAGCTTATGTCCCAGGCCTGTTCTTTCCCCACAGCATGGGTGTGCGCGCAGCGGCCAGATGGCGCTGCGCGCGAACGCGGCCTTTCTTATTCTTCCTTGTTTTTCTTTACTGCTTTGTTTTATTTTTTGCGGCAAAATAGGCTGCCACTTCTTCCCGTTCGTCCAGGTGATGCTTGACACCGCAGATCTCCTGATAGGTCTCGTGGCCTTTGCCCATGAGCACCACCACATCCCCCGGCTGGGCATTTTCCAGGGCATAGACAATGGCCGCCCGCCGGTCATCGATCACCGCCATGGGAGTGGAGATCCCCTTCATCCCCGGCAGAATATCCTCTATGATGGCCCGGGGATCCTCCGTGCGGGGATTATCCGATGTGACGATGCAGAAATCAGCCAACTCTGCTGCTGCTTTGCCCATCAGCGGCCGCTTGGTCTTATCCCGATCGCCGCCGCAGCCGAACAAGGCAATGACTCTTCCCTTGGCAAAGCCCTTTACCGCTTTGAGGATGTTGACGATACCGTCCGGAGAATGAGCATAGTCGATAAGAACAGTGTAATCCGCCGGCACCGGCACCACCTCAGCCCGCCCCTTGACGCCGTGGGCATGGCGCATGGCCAGGGCGATATCTGCCAGGGAAATCCCCAGCGCCAGACAGCAGCCAGTGGCAGCCAAGGCGTTATACACCGAAAACATACCCGGAATTCCCAAGGTAAGCCGGTTGATGGCACCGGTGACCACCGCTTCAAACTCCACCCGATCACTTTTCAAATTGATATTTTTGGCTACCAGATCGGCGTCATCTGACCGAGCCGAATAGGTCTGGAAATGGCAGCTTCCCTTTTCCAGAATGTATTCGGAAGCAGGATCGTCCCGGTTGACCACGCCGAAACGGCACATGGAGAACAAACGGCTTTTTGCCTTCAGATATTTTTCCATGGTGCCATGGAAATCCAGATGATCCCGGGAGAGATTGGTGAAGACCCCCACTTCAAAAGGAATACCATACACCCGGTCCAGCTCCAACGCGTGGGAAGACACTTCCATCACCACATATTGGCACCCGGCCTGCTTCATCTCGGAAAGAAGGCGGAACACCTCATAGGATTCCGGCGTTGTGCGCTGGGCAGGAATGACCTTCTGACCGATGTAATTGGCATTGGTGCCCATAAGCCCCACCGTAGCTCCGGTGCTTTCTTCCAAAATAGCCTTCACCAGCATGGTGGTGGTGGTTTTGCCATTGGTGCCGGTGACGCCGATGACCTTCATCCCCTGGGCCGGATGACCGAAGAAGTTGTCACTCATCTGGGCCAGGGCCAGACGGGAATCCCGCACCAGCACATAGGGCACACTGACCTCCGGCGGCGTTTCACAGATGACCAGCGCCGCCCCTTTTTCTGCGGCCTGGGCAATGTATTTGTGTCCATCGGTCTGAAAGCCCCGAATGGCCACAAAAGCCTCTCCCGGTGCACTCTTCCGGGAATCATAGCAGAGTCCCTTTACATCCACCTGCTGATCACAGGCATATTTCACCACATCTACATTGCTCAGCAGTTCCATGAGCTTCATCTTGCGTGTCACCTTCCCATTCCATCATTCGGCCCGCTGATCCAGGTCGGTAAACTCTACCGTCACCACCGTGCCCATAACTGCGGTGCCAGTGATATTCTGCTTGCTTGCCACCACATTTCCCGAGCTGCTGACCGCGCCGGAGCCCTTCATATAAAGCCCCGCCCGCTCCAGCTGAGCTCTGGCAGCCGACACGGAAAGTCCGGTTACATCGGGCACCTGCACCGGTTCTGCGGGTTTTTCCACTCCCATATAGAGCACTACCTGACTGCCGCCGGGAATGGCCGAACCATAACTGGGCAGCTGATCGGTGACGGTATCTCCATCGCCCACCACTCTATAATCCAGATTCACTTTACTCAAAGCGCTTTCCGCTTCGGCTTTGGTCATGCCGATGACTTCCGGCACCGACACATCTTTCTCTTCCAGCTCTTCGGCAGTGTATGTAGGTTCCACCCCCAGATAGGGCAGGATATCGCTCATAATCCGCCGGATAACAGGTGCGGCCGTGATACCGCCGGTCACCGGCGGCACGGTGGGTTCATCCAGCAGCACCAGAACTGCCACCTGAGGATCATCCGCCGGAGCAAAGGCGATAAAGGACGATACATACAAATCGTGACGGCCGGTTTCCGCCTGTCTTACCTTTTTCTCCGATGTACCGGTTTTGCCGGCAATGTGATAACCGGCCACATAGGCATTTTTACCGGTGCCTTCGCTGACCACGGTTTCCAGTATATCACACATCAGTTCCGATGTCTCTTCCGAAATCACCTGGCGCACCACAGTGGGCTCGGTACTTTTCACAATATTGCCGTCGCTGTCCAGAATCTCCTTTACAATATAAGGCTTCATCAGATTGCCGCCATTGGCCACGGCAGATACCGCCGTGATCAGCTGCAGAGGGGAGATCTGGAAGTTCTGACCAAAGCTGGCCGTGGCCAGGTCTACCTTATTGGAGAGGAATTGTTCTTCCGAGTGGAAGATGCTCTCACCTTCACCAGGCAGATCGATGCCCGTAGGCTCATTCAGGCCGAAGGCCTTGTAATATTCCAAAAATGTCTTGGCTCCCACCGCCTGGCCGATGTCGATAAAGGCCGGATTGCAGGAATTCTGAATGGCCTGGTACAGATTCTGACTGCCGTGGGCCCGTGGGTAATACCAGCATTTGATGGGCTGAGGCCAGCCTTCCACCATCCGGTAGCCAGGGCAATAGAAAGTGCTGTTGACCGTGATGGCCTTCTCCTCCAACGCCATGGAAGCGGTGAGGATCTTGAAGGTGGAACCAGGGTCATATGTATCGGTCACCGCTTTGTTCCGCCACTGAGCCTGAAGAATCTCATTGCGTTTTTTGGAATACTCATCCTCATCAGTGATAGCGGCCAGCTCCTGGGCTTTTTGCTCGTCAGTAATGGTAAAGGGATCATTCGGATCAAAATCCCCCTTAGTTGCCATGCCCAGAATAGCGCCGGTATCCACATCCATCACAATACCAGCTACCTGATTTTGTGTTTTGTTATCGTAAACGGCGATCTCCAGATTTTTCTCCAGATAGTGCTGGATCACTTCGTCAATGGTCAGGACCACATCATTGCCGTCCTCGGCCTCATAGTACATCTCATAATCGAAAGGCATTTCTTCCCCGTTGGCGTTGGTAGCCCGGATGGCCCGCCCGGGGGTGCCGGTGAGATAGCTGTCGTACTTGGCTTCGATGCCGGCCAGACCCTGGTTATCGCTTCCCACAAATCCCAGCACCTGCGCCGCAAAGTTGCCGAAAGGATAATACCGCTTGGTATCGGGAGCCATATAAATGCTGGTGATGGCTTCTTTCTGCTGGTCCTCCGGCTTTCCTTCGTTGTATTCCTTGATTTCCTCGTTGTAATCGCTTTTAAACTGCCGCACCTCATCGGCGACTTCTTTTTCCACCCCTCGTTTGATCACCTCATAGGCCGAATCTGTTTTGGAGGCTTTGGCATAAACCGTTTCATAGTCCATATCCAGAATCTCCGCCAGGTTCTGGGAGATGACCTGGGCCTGTTCATCGTCAGCAATCTTGCGAGGCTCCAATGTGACCATCTCCACCGAAGCGCTGATGGCCAGGGGCTTCATATTGCAGTCGTAAATGGTGCCGCGCATGGGCTCGATCGTGGTATCTTTGGTCTGCTGGGCAATGGCTTTTTCCTCGTAAAACTCGTAATTGAGCACCTGGAGCTGAAACAGCCGGCCCGCCACGATCACGAAGGCGCCCACCCCCAGCACCGCCGCCGCAAACAAAATGCGGCGGCGTGTCATGCTGTTGGCTTTTTTGGACATTTTCTCACCTGTTCATTAAAAAATGAGAGCAAGAAACATCATTTCCCACTCTGCTTACTCGCTCTCATCCACATTATATTGCTTGCGCTATTTCAGATATTCCACCACGGCATTGAAAGTTTTCATCAGACTGCTGAGAAAGGCCGGGGTCTCGCTTTCCTGCTGAGGGATTTCCACACTGTCCTCCTGAGACAGATCCACATATTCCACCTGACTCTTGTCGGCTTTGATCATGCCCAAAGCGTTGCGGGCCCGGTCCTCCACATAGGTCAGATTGAAAATCTGCTCCTTTTTGGCCTCCAGGGCTTTGGCATCGCTCTGCAATGTCTCCAGTTCGTCTTTCAGGGCGGCGTTCTCCCCTGTCAGCTGGGTCAGCTGCATGAAGTTGAACACAATGACAAGCAGTGCTGCAAAAACGCCGCAGAAAATGGCGCTGTACTTGCCGTAGGGCACTTTGGGCTTGACTTTGCCCTTGTGCACCCGCATCCGCTGCCGGAGATCCTGCTCCTGCTGCTGGAGAGTGGCATAATCATAAGCCACGCTCTGGCGGGAAGCGGGCGAGTGCTTGTGTTCATATGCCATTGTCATCGCCTCCCTCGATTTTTTCCGCTACCCGGAGCTTGGCAGAACGAGCTCTGGGATTGTCCCGAAGTTCTTCCTCTCCGGCTGTGATGACTCCTCGATGCACCAGCTTGAGCCGGGGTTTCCGGCCGCAGACGCACACCGGGAATTCCGGCGGGCAAATGCACCCTTTGGCTTGCTGTGCAAAAATATTCTTGACGATCCGGTCCTCCAGGGAGTGGAAGCTGATCACCGCCAGACGCCCGCCGGGAGCCAGCAGATCCACGCTGTCCTGCACCGCCTGTTCCACCGCCCGCAGCTCTCCATTGACCTCGATGCGGATAGCCTGGAAACTGCGCTTGGCGGGGTGCTGCTTTTCCCGCAGAGCCTGGGGCGGCATGGCCCCCCGGATGATCTCGGCCAGCTCCACGGTGGACTGGATTGGTTTTTCTTCTCTGCGGCGGCAGATGGCCGCGGCAATCCGTCCGCTGTACCGCTCCTCGCCGTAATCCCACAAAATGCGTTTCAGTTCTTCCTGGCTGTATCCATTGACCACATCACCAGCCGTAAAGCTCTGGCTTCGGTCCATGCGCATATCCAAAGGCGCATCGTTCATATAGGAAAAGCCCCGCTCCATGGCATCCAGCTGATAGGAGGACACCCCCAGGTCAAAGAGGATGCCGTCCACCTGAGAAATCCCCAGGTCTTTTGCCACGGCGGCGATATCGGAAAAATTGCTTTTCACAAAGGTGATTTTATCCCGGTAAGGCTCCAGGCGCTTTCCCGCGGCCTGAAGGGCGTCATCGTCCCGGTCGATGCAGATCAGGCGGCCGCCTTCTCCCAAACGCTGGACGATGCCCAGGGAATGACCTCCCCCGCCGGTAGTGGCATCCATATAGATGCCCTGGGGACGAATGTGAAGGCCCTCCATGCATTCCTGAGCCAAAACCGATTTATGACTGAATTCCACAGGGACCTCCCCCTCTCCGGGGCAATGGCCCCTTTAGAAGCCCAGGTCTTCCATGGCCTCGGCAATGCTTTCCGATGTAAGTTCTCCGTTGTATTCCTGCCAGCGGCGCTTGTCCCAGATCTCCACTCGTCCGGAGACGCCGATGACGGTCACTTCCTTCTGCAGCCCGGCGTATTCCCGCAGATTCTGGGGAATCAGCACCCGCCCCTGGGAATCAGGAGCGCAATCGGCAGCACTGGAAAAGAAAAAGCGTTGAAGGTTGCGGGAGCGGGACATGGGCAGTTGGTTGATCTTTTCCTCCAGCACATCCCAGGCTTCTGCTGAATAGACAAACAGACAGCCGTC
>JAHZHY010000295.1 GCA_019420045.1 Clostridiales bacterium | reverse complement strand
CTATTCCATCAATCAGGCCCGGGAGAGTACCCTGTTTGCCTCCCGGTGTGCAAACATCACTTCCTGCACTTACAGCGGCCGGTATACGGTGCGCATCCGGCTGGGCACCCCGGATTCCCAGCTGCCCCGGCTGCTGACCATACCGGTGATACCCCGGAACGATGGGGACGAGGAAAATCCTCTGGGCACCGGGCGGTTTATGGTCCAGTCCCAGGACGGCAGCGTCACCTTGCTGCGCAATGACAGCTGGCATGGAGGCGCCGTGGGGGTGGAGAGCATCCGCCTGTCCGCTTTGTATCAGGACAGCGAATTGTCCTATGTGATAGGCGCAGGTGTCATTGACGGGGTTTGCTTTGAAAAACCCTTTGCCACCGACGCGGTCATCCGGGGCAATTTTGATGTGACCACATTCTCCACCAGTGATTTTCACTATCTGGGCATCAATAAAAACCAGGGGCCTCTCTCCGATCCTCTGGTGCGTCAGGCCATTTCGGCGGCGCTGGACCGGGACCTTTTGGTACAGAAGGCCTTTTCTGGTTATGGAGACGGCGTAACTCTGCCGGTGTCCCCTGAGCTGGAGCAGTTTGAAGCTGAGAAGAAGGACCCGGATGCCCTTCTGAAGCAGGCCGGTTATGCCGACACCGATGGAGATGGCATTTATAACGACCCGGAGGGCAACAATCTCAATTTGGAGCTATTGGTGCCCGAAGGCAGCGAGATGAAAAGCCAGGCGGCGGAGATCGTCTGCCAGTCCTTAGTGGGAAGCGGCATTCAGGTCACTGTGCGCACCCTGCCCCAGGAGGACTTCCAGCAGGCTCTGAACCGGGACGATTTTGACCTTTATTACGGGGAGACCATTTTGAATGATCAGTTCGATATCAGCAATATGGTGCAGCGGGGCGGAAGTCTGTGTTACGGTGGGGCCAGCGAAGCGCTGACCCAGGCCATCACCGCCTGGAAAAGCGCCCTTTCTGGTGAGGAAGAACAGGCCCAGCAGGCCTTTTACGACGCTTTCCAGGAGGAAATGCCCTTTGTGCCCATGACTTTTGGCCGGGGCTGCGTGGTCACCGGCAAAGGTGTGATGCATCAGGTGGTGGGAGCCAACCGAAATCCCTATTACAATCTTCACCAGTGGGCAGGATGAGAACTTACCCAGGGGAAAAAGCAAAATATTCGTGCATTTTCCATGGGGATATGATACAATAGCCCAAGAATCAGATCCGGGGGCCAAAAGGCTCCGGAGTTTCCATAGAGATCCATGGGTGACATGGCTGTGTTTCTACCTGAATAAGGGGGTACTAATGTGAAATTGACAACGGAATATGGAAATGTGACGCTTTCGGCAGAAGTAGTGGCCTCCATCGCGGGCATCGCGGCCACCAACTGCTTTGGCGTCAAGGGCATGACCCATACTTCGGTAAAGGACGGCATCGTCTATCTGCTCAAGCGGGAGGCCATGACCAAGGGTGTCAAGGTGGCCGAACGGGATGGGAAGATCGACTTGCAGCTCCACATCGCCGTGGATCACGGCATCAATATTGCCACAGTGTGCCAGTCCATCATCAGCGAAGTGCGCTATAATGTGGAGCGCCTGGCGGGAGTGCCTGTGGGGCAAATCGAGATCTGCGTGGATTCCATCCGGGTGGATTGACAGGAGGCGTAGGAATTTGGTTAAGATTATCGACGGTGAGAATTTTAAGAATATGATGCTGGCAGCCGCTGCTGTCATTGAAGAGAAGAAGCAGGAGATCAATGAGCTGAATGTGTTCCCGGTGCCCGATGGCGACACCGGCACCAATATGTCAATGACCCTCAATGCTGCTGCGGTCGAACTGATGAAGTTCGAAAAGCCCACTCTGGGCAAAGCAGTGGACCTGACTTCTTCCGCTCTTCTCCGGGGCGCCCGGGGCAACTCCGGCGTTATCACATCCCTGTTGTTCCGGGGATTCGGCAAGCGGCTGAAAGAGCTGGGCAGCGCCAACGCCCAGGAGTTTGCCGAGGCCCTGCAGGAAGGGGTCAACACCGCTTACAAAGCGGTGATGAAGCCCACCGAAGGCACCATTCTGACGGTTTCCCGTCTGGCGGCCGAGGGCGCACTGAAGGAAGCGGCCAGCAATGAAGAAGTGGATGAAGTGCTTTCTGCCGCCATCACAGCGGCCCGGGAAGCGCTGGAAAACACAGTGGAGCAGAACCCGGTGCTGAAAAAAGCCGGCGTGGTGGATGCCGGCGGCTATGGCTGGGTGCTCATTCTGGAAAACATGCACGCCAGCCTGACCGGAGTCAAACAAAAGAGCAAGTTCTCCTTCCTGGCTCCCAAGCAGCCCAAGGTGGAGATGGCCGCTGCGGATTTCTCCCAGTTTGACGAAGGGGAGATCAATTTCGCCTATTGCACCGAATTCATCGCTGCCCGGGAGGACCAGAAAAAGAGCGTGGATAAATTCCGCCGTTTCCTGGAAACCATCGGCGACTGTGTGGTGGCTGTGGAGGACGATGAGATCGTCAAAGTCCATGTGCACACCGACACCCCGGACAAGGCTCTGGCCGAAGGACTCAAGTTCGGCCAGCTGCTGACAGTGAAGATCGAGAACATGGTCCAGCAGCTCCACCGGAAGAATGAGGCCCCCGCCGAAGTGAAGCGGCAGGTGGCGGCTCCCGAGAGAAAGTACGGCTTTGTGGGCGTTGCAGCGGGCCAAGGCATTTCCTCGGTGCTCAAGGATCTGGGCATTGACAACCTGGTAGAAGGCGGCCAGACCATGAACCCCTCCACAGAGGACATTCTCAACGCCATCGACCAGACTCCGGCGGAGATCGTCTTTGTGCTGCCCAACAACAAGAATATCATCATGGCTGCCGAGCAGGCGGCTGAGCTGTCGGAAAAGCTGGTGTATGTGCTGCCCACCAAGATGGTCACCCAGGGCATTACCGCCGTGCTGGCTTTCGATCCGGATGCCGAGCCGGAGCAGAACCGGGCTTCCATGATGGAGGCCGCCGGTAAGGTCTCCACCGGCCAGATCACCTATGCTGCCCGGGACAGCGAGTTTGACGGTAAGAACATCAAGCAGGGCGACTTTATGTCCCTGGTGGAAGGCAAGCTTCTCAGCAACAGCCCCCGGTTTGAGGATGTGGCCCGGCGCCTGGCCCGGGATCTGTGTAGCCGGAAGAGCGGCTTCATCACCATTTTCTACGGTGAAGGCGCCGATGAGCAGCAGGCCGAGCAGGTGAAAGAGATGTTCGCCAAGGAAGCAAAGAATGCGGAGATCACCGTGATCGAAGGCGGTCAGCCGGTGTATTCCTACATCATTTCGGTGGAATAAGATACCGGAGAGTTTCAGAATAAGATGAAAAACCGGCTCCTTTTCATGTGAAAAGGAGCCGGTTTTGTGTTTTGGTTGATTTTCTTTTATTCTTCGGTTTTCACTGTGCCGTCGGGATTGAAAAGGGGGAGCTTTTCCAGATAGATGATGTCTTCCCGCTTCTGGGCGTCGCCCTCGGCCAGGATGGCCATACGGCCGCAGACGATGCCGCCGGCCTGGGTGACAAGGCTTTCGGTGGCCGCCAGGGATTCACCGGTGGAAATCACATCGTCCACCAGCAAAATA
>JAHZHY010000294.1 GCA_019420045.1 Clostridiales bacterium | reverse complement strand
TCAACATCGTGCTCGACGAGCTGTGCGACATTTTTGTCGGCATGGGCTTTTCCATCGCTGAAGGGCCGGAGGTCGAACTGGATTACTATAATTTCGAAGCCCTGAACATCCCCAAAAACCATCCGGCCCGGGATACCCAGGACACATTCTATATCAATGACAACATCGTCCTGCGCACCCAGACCAGCCCCATGCAGGTGCGCACCATGGAGAAGCAGCGTCCTCCCATCCGGGTCATCGCTCCTGGCCGGGTTTACCGCAGCGATGCTGTGGACGCCACCCACTCCCCTGTGTTCCATCAGATCGAAGGTCTTGTGGTGGACAAAGGCATCACCATGGGCGATCTGAAGGGCACTCTGGAAGTGTTCGCCAAGCGTCTGTACGGCGAGGACACCGGCGTCCGCTTCCGTCCCCACCACTTCCCCTTCACCGAGCCTTCCGCCGAAATGGATGTAACCTGCTTCAAGTGCCACGGCAAGGGCTGCCCGCTGTGCAAAGGCGAAGGCTGGATCGAGATCCTGGGCTGCGGCATGGTGCACCCCAAAGTGCTTCGTGGCTGCAACATCGACCCGGAGGTCTATTCCGGCTTTGCCTTTGGCATCGGCCTGGAACGCATCGTCATGCAGCGGTACAAGATCGACGACCTGCGGCTGTTCTATGAAAACGACCTGCGGTTTTTGACCCAGTTTTAAGTGAAAGGAGCAAGTGGGAAATGAATCTGCCTTACAAATGGCTCAACGACTATGTAAAGATCGACAAAGACCCCAAAACCTATGCCGCCCGTATGACCATGACCGGCTCCAAGATCGAAGGCTGGGAAAGCGCCGCCGATGCGATCGAAAATGTGGTGTGGGGCAAAATCCTCTCCATTGAAAAGCACCCCGACGCCGACAAACTGGTGATCTGCCAGGTGGATGTGGGCGCAAAGCAGGTGCAGATCGTCACCGGCGCCAAGAACCTGAAAGTGGGCGATGTGGTGCCCGCCTGTCTGGACGGAGCCAAGCTCCCCGGAGACATTGTGATCAAAAAGACCAATATGCGGGGTGTGGAATCCAACGGTATGCTCTGCTCCTTTGCCGAGCTGGGCCTGACCCACAACGACCTGCCTTACGCCGACCCCAACGGTATCCTGGTGTACCAGAACGAAGGGGAAGAAGCGGTGCTGGGCGAAAGCGTCACCAAGGCCCTGGGCCTGGACGACACCGTCTTCGAGTTTGAAATCACCCCCAACCGCCCCGACTGCCTCAGCGTCATCGGCCTGGCCCGTGAGACCGCCGCTTCCTTTGAGCTGCCGCTGAACCTGCCCAATCCCCCGGCCCGGGAAGAAAAGGGCGAAATCGAAAACCTGCTGAAGGTGACCATTGAGGACACCGATCTGTGCCCCCGTTATTGCGCCGCTATGGCCAAAAACATCAAGATCGGCCCTTCTCCCAAATGGATGCGGGACCGTCTGCGGGAAGCCGGCGTGCGCCCCATCAACAACATCGTGGACATCACAAACTTCGTTATGCTGGAGTACGGCCAGCCCATGCACGCCTTTGACTACCGGTGCATCGCCGAGGACGCCATCATCGTTCGCCGGGCCCATGCCGGAGAAAAAACCACCACTCTGGACGGCGTGGAGCGGCAGCTGGACGAAAACATGCTGCTGATCACCGATCCCACAAAGCCGGTGGGCGTGGCCGGTGTGATGGGCGGTCTCAACAGTGAGATCACCGAAAACACCCAGATGATCGTCTTTGAATCGGCCACCTTCCAGGGCCCCTCCATCCGGGTGACCTCCCGGAAGCTGGGCCTGCGCACCGAGGCGTCCGGCCGGTATGAAAAGGGCCTGGACTGCGAAAACACCATGCCTGCCCTGATGCGGGCCTGCCAGCTGGTGGAAGAGCTGGGAGCCGGTGAAATCATCACCGGTGTCATCGACGCCTACCCGGAGAAAAAGCAGGTGCGCCAGCTGCCCCTGGAGCCGGAGAAGATCTGCCGCTTCCTGGGCGCCCAGATCCCCGAAGAAGATATGGTCCGTTATCTGCGGGATCTGCAATTCACCGTGGAGGGCCGCACCATCACCGTGCCTTCCTGGCGGGACGATGTGGAGACCATGGCCGACATCGCCGAGGAAGTAGCCCGGATCTATGGCTATGACAAGATTGAGCCCACCCTGTTTGCCGGCACCACCACCCAGGGCGGTCTCACTCCTTACCAGCAGTTCGAGCGGGATCTGTCGGGTGCCTGCATGGCCGCAGGGTATAACGAAGTGATCTCCCTGTCCTTCCTCAGCCCCAAGGTCTTTGACAAACTGCGCCTGCCGGAGGATTCCCCCCTGCGCATTGCCACCGTGATCTCCAACCCCTTGGGCGAGGACCAGAGCCTGATGCGCACCACTCCCCTGCCCTCCATGCTGGAAATCTGCGCCCGCAACTATAACCGCCGGGTCCCTGCCGGCCGGTTCTTCGAGCTGAGCAAGATCTATCTGCCCCAGGTAAAAGACGGCAAAGCCGATCTGAACACCTTGCCTGACGAGCGTCCCCAGCTGGTGATGGGCCTTTATGGAAATGGTGATTTCTTCACTTTGAAGGGCGCTCTGGAAGCTATCTTCCAGCAGCTTTCCATTCATAATATCGAGTTTGTGCCCTGCACAGACGATCCCTCCTATCACCCGGGCCGCACCGCCGCCATCATGGCCGGTGAGAAAAAGATCGGCACGGTGGGCCAGGCCCATCCCCTGGTGATGCGGGAATACGGTCTGGGCAGCGAGACTTATCTGTGCCAGGTGGATCTGCCTTCCCTCTTTGAGCTGGTGGATCGGCGGAAGGAATACAAGCCCCTGCCCAAGTTCCCCGCCGTCACCCGCGACCTGGCTCTGCTGTGTGACGAAAAGCTGCCGGTTCTGGCTTTGGAAAAGGCCATCCGCCAGGCGGCCGGAGATCCTCTGGAGCATCTGGAACTCTTCGATGTGTACCAGGGCGAGCAGGTGGAAAAGGGCAAGAAGAGCGTAGCCTTCTCCCTGGCCCTGCGCTCCCCCGACCATACTCTCACCGACAAGGAGTCGGATGAAGTGATGCAGCGGGTGCTGGAAACTCTGGAAAAAGAGTGCGGCGCTCTGATCCGCCGCTGATCCAATAGCATACAAAGACCGGTTCTTTTCTGGAAAGAGCCGGTCTTTTTCTTTGGGCGCCAGGATTTCCTCCCCTCTTCGCCTTTACATTTGCCCCAAAACTGTGTATAATGGGCTATGGGTTTCATTTGGGATACACACCCACAGAAGGAGGGCACCAACTTGTTTGACGGAACACGAAAATTTGCCATCACGGATGACTCTGATAAAGAGATGAAGCGCATCCTCACCGCGGTGTATGACGCTCTCCGGGAAAAGGGTTACAACCCCATCAACCAGATCGTGGGCTACATCCTCTCTGAGGACCCCACCTATATCACAAACCACAATAATGCCCGCAGCCTGATCCGCCGCATTGACCGGGACGAGCTGCTGCAGGAACTGGTACGCCATTATCTCAACGATTGATCCATGATGGATCTCAGCGGGGGCTCCTGTCCGGCCAGGCAGGAGTCCTTTTGACGCCTATCATGCGTTTTCCCGCATAACAATGCACATTGATAACAAAATACCGCCTTTGCCTTTTGCCAATTTATTGCATTTTGTACCTCCAAACCCCTTGGGCCCCAATGGGTTACAAAAAAGTAACAGAATTTTTGTTTATCTTTTGTAACTATTTTGTTTGACATTTGTTACTCTTTTGATATAATAATTACTGTCGGAGGTAAGCACATGACGACAAAGAACACAACAGCGCAGTGGCCCCTCACTTATAAGGGCCGCCCTTTGATGAGAAAAGACAACACGATCTACTATGGCAGCATGACGGAAAAATACATCATCATGCTCAAGGTTCTGGAGAGCACTAAGAACAAGGACTTGCCTGTGGGCACCAAAGTCCGGGTGGAACTCCAGCTCACCGACCCCGACATTTCCGCCACAGATAAGGTCGTAAAATCCACCGAGAAAGACGGGCTCTACAATGCCATGGACATCGCTTCCATCTGGCTGGAACGGGCGCTTCACCAGAAGTAATTCGTCTTTTGCAACCATAGGAGGTACAAATGCTTTACGAAGGTATCAAGGTTTTGAAAACGGCTATGACTTCCGCGGCTCTGGCCGTGACTGTCATGGCCACCGCTCAGGCCGCAGGGGTCAAGGGCGGCATTGTGGACACCACCACTTCCCTGAATTTCCGCAGCGCTCCCTCTCAGTCGGCGTCGATAATCGATAGTCTGTACGATGGTTACAGAGTATGTATTCTCGGCATCGATAACGGCTGGGCCAGCATCACTTGCAACGGCAATCCCGGCTATGTGAGCGCCGAATATCTGGATGTTCTGGATGTGATGGATGTGAACGGCGGCGGCGCCAAAGTTACCGCTTCTTCTCTGAATGTCCGTTCTTATCCCTCCACCAGCAGCACCGTACTCACCCAGATTCCCAAGGGCGCTGTGGCCACCATTGATGGTGTCAACCGCGGCTGGTACCGGGTCACTTACAACGGTGTGCAGGGTTACATCAGCCCCGATTATGTGGAAGTAGTTCCTCAGACCCAGACTCCTCAGTCCACCGTCACTTCTGTGACCAGCAGCGTTGTGGATTATGCCAAGCAGTTCATCGGTACCCCTTATGTTTATGGCGGTTCCTCTCCCAGCGGTTTTGACTGTTCCGGCTATACCAGCTATGTGTACAAGCAGTTCGGCATTACCCTCCCCCGCACCTCTTCGGCTCAGTACAATTATGTGGCCAAGGTCAGCCGCAATGAACTGAAGCCCGGCGATCTGGTGTTCTTCGGAAGCGGCAGTGTCAGCCATGTGGGAATGTACATAGGCAACAACCAGTTCATCCATTCCCCCTCCAGCGGCAAGACTGTGTGCATCGAATCCATGAGCAGCAGCTATTACACCAGAAACTACATCGGCGCTGGCCGTGTATTCTAACAATTAAAAATCTGATACCTTTTAAAAGGGCGCCGGGAAACCGGCGCCTTTTCTTTCTATCTGTTTCTTTTTTTATTCCACCTATGAAGGGAGTGTTCCTATGTCTCAAAAACAAAAGGCTTTGCTCTGTCTTCTGGCAGCCAATGTGATCTTTGGCTTCAGCTTTCTTTTTTCCAAAATTGCCTTTTCCCAAACCAGCCCCATGATCGCCCTGTCCATCCGTTTTCTGTTGGCATTTGCTCTTCTGAATGTGCTGGTTCTTTGTAAAGTGGTACGCTTGCGCATCGGCGGACGGGATATCCGAAAACTGCTCCTGGTCAGTCTGCTGGAGCCCACTTTGTATTTTATCTGCGAAAGCTATGGCATCAAATGGACTTCCGCCTCCTTTTCCGGGGCGGTAATCGCTCTCATTCCAGTGGCAGCCATGGCTTTGGGCGCCATCTTTCTCAAAGAAAAACCCACTTTGCTGCAAACCCTTTCCATGCTCTGCTCCATTGCCGGCGTAATTCTGATATCGGTATGGGGACAAAAAGGCGGCACTGTCACCCTGCCTGGTTTTCTTCTGCTGATCGGTGCTGTCATCAGCAGCGCCTGCTATACATTGCTCACCCGGAAGTATTCCCAGGATTTCACCGCCTTTGACCGGACCTATGTGACTTTTGCGGTATCCTCCTGTTCCTTTGTGCTGCTGGCCATTGTGGAAAATCGTGGGGAGCTTTTCCATCGCACCGCCCAGGCCCTGTCCTCCCTTTCCTTCTGGGGAGCCATCCTGTATTTGTCGGTGATTTCTTCGGTGGCAGCCTTCCTGATGATCAACTATGCTCTGGCCCATATCAGCGTCACCATCACCGCTTCTTTCAACAATCTCATCACCGTGGTATCGGTGCTGGCCGGTGTTCTGCTCCATGAGCCCTTTTCCCTATTGCAGGTCATTGCCGTTGCTTTGATCTTGCTGGGCGTCTATGGCGTCAACAAGTTGGGGGCCCGGCCCGACGCTCCCCAGCGGGAACCAGCATCCCCTTCTTCCACCCTTGAGCAGGAAAACGATTCGTGATACAATAAAATTTACCAATCCATTTCCCAAGGAGGTCATCAAGTGAAAATACTGGAATCTGGTGAAAACTATCTGGAAACCATCCTGATGCTGAAAGAAAGCAAAGGATCGGTCCGTTCTATTGATATCGTCCGGCAAATGAATTTCTCCAAACCCAGCGTCAGCCGGGCCATGAGTCTTCTGCGGGAAAACGGATATATCACCATGGATAAAGAAGGCTGGATCCAGCTGACGGAAAGCGGCATGGAAGTGGCTTCCCGCATTTATGAACGCCACCGGCTGCTCACCAAATGGCTCACGGCCCTGGGTGTTTCCCCTGAGGTGGCCGCCGAAGACGCCTGCCGCATGGAACACGATATCAGCAACGAAACTTTTGAAAAACTGAAAGCCCATATTGAAAAAGCAGGCTTTTGAACTGCACCGCTTTTTCCCGATCTCTTTTTACTATAAAAGGCCCCAAGAAATGCTCTTGGGGCCTTTTCTTTTTATGAAATCGCGTTTATTTTTTTGTCTCCCAGGCGTCATACCGCACAATGTCTTCCATGGGTTTGCGGCTGCGCACCCGGCCTTCCTCGGCGGGATAGCCAAAGGGAGAGACTGCCACCACCTGGAACCCGGCGGGGATTTTCAGCAGCTTTGCCACATCGGAAGCGGAAAAAGCCCCCAGCCAACAGCTGCCGATGCCCAATTCGGCCGCCTGCAGCTGCATATAGGACAGAGCGATAGAGCAATCGATGGTGCGGGCCGGCTGTCCACAGGCCATATCCCGCACTTCATCGGCGCAGAGGACCATCACCACAGGAGCCTGCTCCACAAAGGCCTGATTCCGGCAGGCCGCCACCAGTTCATGGCGCAGAGCCGGATCGGTGACCACCACAAACTTCCACGCCTGCTGGTTTGTAGCCGAAGGCGCCAGTCTCCCGGCTTCCAGAATCTTTTCCAGCTTCTCCTGCTCGATGGGCTTATCCTGATAGGCCCGAATGCTCTTCCGCTGCAAAATGGCTTCCATAACGCTCATGAGGATCATCCTTTCTCTTTTTTACCTTTGCGGCCAGAGACCGCTATGTGATCTCTTTCTCTGATCCTATTGTAGCATGCCTCACTTCCCCGGGCAACCAACTTGCTTTGAAAAAAATCTGCATTTCCCTTGACATTGCTTTTATGGCATGCTATGATATACCCGTGGTTAGCGTATGCTAACTTCGGAATAGGCGGGAGTTCACTCCCTTTGTTTTTTAAGCGATGGTTAGTCTACGCTAACCACAGGAGGTGCTCATGGAACAAACCTTGGATCGGCTGCTGGCCCGCCACTGTGCGCCGGCCCTTTTAGGGGTTAAGCCTGCCAATCTGGTCAGTCTGTCCCTGGAGGAATACCGGCTACTGGCTCCCCAGATCGCCTGGTACAGCCATGTGCTTCGTCAGCGGGGATTGCGGTTTCTCACCTTGGACCGCCGGTGCAAAACCGTGCTGCTTCTGGTCTATTCCCCAGTGGAATTGGAGCGGCATCTGCAGCAGGAGTCTTGCCGCCGGATGTTGTCTCAGGTGGGCTATCCGACGGAAGGACTCAGCGAAAATTTGCTTTTTCTTCAATCCAGACTGGCCGAAAACCAGGACTTTCCCCATGAGATCGGCCTGTTTCTGGGGTATCCCCCCAGGGATGTGCTGGCCTTTCAGCAAAACCAGGGACGATGCTGTAAGCTGTGCGGCTACTGGAAGGTGTATTCCGGTCTGTGCCGCGCTCGGCTTTTGTTCCGCCGCTATGACTCCTGCCGGGACTATCTCTGCTCCCGGGTAGCCCGGGGCGAGACCATTCCCCAGGTTCTTGAATGTGCTTGATCGTATCCCATCTATGATATAGGAGGCAATATACCTATGAAAAAAGTCGCTGTAATCTATTGGTCCCAAACAGGCAACACCCAGCAAATGGCCCAGCTGATCGCCCAGGGCGCATTGGAAGGAGGAGCTCAGGTGGAATGTATGCCTGTGTCCTCCCTCACGCCGGAGCAGGCCCTAAAATATGACGGACTGGCTCTGGGTTGCCCGGCCATGGGAGCAGAAGTGCTGGAAGAAGCCGAATTCGATCCCTTCTTCACCCAGTTGGAAGGCCATCTGCAAGGGCGTACTCTGGCTATCTTTGGCTCTTATGGCTGGGGTGATGGAGAGTGGATGCGCTCCTGGCAGGACCGGTGTACTGCGGCCGGGGCCTCTCTCATCGGCGGTGAGGGCCTGGCTGTCTGCGGCGCCCCCGCTGGTGAAGACGAAGCCCGCTGCATTGCTTTGGGCAAAGCCCTTGCCTGATTGCCTTTTCTTTGTTTTTTCTTGATCCTTTGATGTGATCTTTCTGTTCAGCGGGGTTGATCTCCGCCGGCGGGGGCTGGAAAGCCCCTGCCGTCCTCCTTCTGAAAAAGGTGAATCTTTATGCTTTCATCCACTGTCATCCGTTATTTGCTCACGATCCATCGGCTGAGCCCAGATAACCGCCCGATTCCTTCGGTTTTCATTTCCCGTCAGCTGAATGTGACCCGCTCCAGCGTTGCCAAAACCCTTTCCCAGCTGACTGAAGAAAACTTGGTGGAAAAAGCCCACTACGGAAAAGCTCGCCTGTCGCCTTTGGGCCGGCGGCTGGCACTCCAATACCAAAGAGAACAGCAGACTTTCCATTGTCTGTTTGTCCAACTGGGCCTTTCGCCTCGATCGGCGGAACAGGAGGCTATGACTGTGGTTTCCGCCCTTTCTCTTGAAGGGAAACAGGCTCTGACCACTCTTCTGCCCCATCCTATGCCTCTGGCCTCAGGAAACTGAGTGATGTTCTCCTTCGTCGCTTCCAAAATAACCGAAACGGGTGGTATCAAACCCCTGGTTTCATGCCATCCGTTTCCGCTATTTTCCCTGGACTGCCCTCCAGGATGGGCGGAGATCCTTCTGTACTCTTATCCTCATCATCTCACACAGCAAAAAGCCGCCATACAGGCGGCTTTTTTGCTGTTTATTCATATTTCTTTCAGTACTTGCTCCAATAGAGACGCACCGCCTAAGATGTTGATCATCTCCAAGAGGGCTCCCGCCGTCATATTTTCCGGCAAATCCAGCTTTTTCAGCAGCAAACGGCGCTTCTCTTTGCTGTCCGGACCGCCGGACAGGCCCAGGGCATAAAGGTCGGCTTTGGTCACCGGCTTTTCTTCCCTGGTTTCCTTCTCACCGTTCATGGCGACACCGCTGCGGCGCACCGCCTGAATGATCTCCTCTTCGGTGACTCCTTCCACCCCCAGCTTTCCCTCCCGGGAAGGATGGGCCTTCCGCTTTTCCTTTCCCAGGCGGTCGGGGATATAGGCGTGGTACACCTTTCCCTCTGCCGCTATGTTTTTCAGATAGCCACGGATGAGAAACCCGGCATGATCCGGGTCGGTGAGCACCAGAATTCCCCTCGTCTGTGCCAGACGGCGGATAAGGGCAGCCTTTTCCTTGTCTTTGAAAATGCCAAACCCTGCGGTTTCCAGCACCACAGTATCGAAGATCTGTTTTATTTTATTCTTGTCATAACGGCCTTCCACAATAATGACCGGTTCAATGGAGATCACGATACCCGCTCCTTTTCTGCCGCCATGCGCAGCAGTAATAGTTCCAGCACCCGGGCATCATCCGGGGTATTGCTTTTCAGTTCTTTGTCCGCCTGATCGCACAAAAGCAGCGCCCGACGCAGCCAGGGCAGGCTGCGCTTGCCCGCTGCTTGGCGCAAAAGCTTAGCCGGATAACTGGATCGCATATGGAAAAGCTCCATCAAGGCACTCTCTCCCAGCCCGGCCTGCTGAGCCAATTTTGCCGCATACAGCTTCTGTACCTGCTTGCCGATGGACCCAGCCAGCACCACCGGCTCAAATTTCAGCGCCAGCAGATCCCGCAATGTGCGGATGGCGGCCACTGTATCCCCCTTGGAAATGCAGTCGGTGAGCTGATAGATCTGGGCTTCCAGGGCCCGGGAGGCCAACTGGTCAATAGCCTGGCGGTCAATCCGTTTTTCCATGGTTCCATCGGCGATTTTGTCGATCTCACTGGCCAGATTGGTCATCAGACTGCCGCAGACAAAAGTGAGATACTCGCACTCCCCGCTGTCGATTTCCTTTTCCAAAGCGGCAAAACGCCGCTTGATCCAGGCGTTCAGCTCCCCTTGGGGTGCCTTGGCAAATTCCACCGCCTGACCGGCTTTGAGGGCGGCCTGCCAGGTTTTCAGCCGCTTGTCTGGCTTATATTCCAGGGCGTCAAAATAAAGGATCATGCACAGGGTATCTGGCAGGTTTTCCAGGATCTCCGGCAGCTGCTCCCGCAGCCCGGCAGGCGGACGGCTGAGATTCAGATCCCGGATGAGGATCAGCTGTTTTTCGCTCATTACCGGCAGACTTTCTACGCTATCAACCAAATCATCCAGGGTCAGACTGTCCCCATCCAGCACCACTTGATTGAACTGGGCGAAAGCTTCTCCACCGATCAGGGAAAAGATCCGGTCCCGATAGTGCTCTTTCAGATAACTTTCTTCCCCATAAAACAGGTACAGCTTTTCCAAGCTGCCCTGGTCCACATCCCGGCGCAGCTTATCGTATGCAACATTCTTTTCGCCCTTTTTCATCCTTCGTCCTCCCCGGCGGCCCCTGCCGCCCACAACTCCATATCCATCCGCTCCCCATCCTCCAGATAGAGGACGGTACCTGAAAATGCTGCACCCAATGAGGCACTTTCTCCCCCATAGGAGGAGCGAGTGCATACTAGCATCTGACAACCCGTACGGCGGCAGATAGCGGCCAGCCGAGGCAAATCCTCCGCCGCCTTCTGGTCCACCAGCAAGATTTCACACCGAAGATCCTGTTCTTTCACCGCTGTCAGTACCTCTCCCATGTCCTGATTACAGGTGGCCAGCACCGTACAGGAAGGCAGGGCCAACTGGAGCAGATAGCCCTTTTCCCCAGGAATCAAAGCACCCTCACCGCCGGAAAAGGAAAACCGTCCTCCCTGCTCATAGACCTGCTTTTCCTCCCCCAGCATCAGCGAAGGGAGAACCCCTGTGGGGGCGATCACCTGCTGAACCCCGGCCCACCGATCCTCCGACGGCGCGATGGGAGCGATCCCTTCCGTGCTTGTGAGCCACAAATGGGAGACCTGGGCCAAGCCCATCCGGTCCAGGGTATCCTGGGCACCCCAGTAAAAATCGTCCCCTTTCAGATCCCCAGCGCTAA
>JAHZHY010000293.1:6940-7512 GCA_019420045.1 Clostridiales bacterium | reverse complement strand
ATGAGACTATTTCTGGTTTTCAGGGAAAAGCTCTTCCAGCAGCTCTTCCGCTTGAGGTTTATTCGCCAGGGGGACATAGATCCGGAGCCGCTCCTGCATACCGGCCCGCATGACAAGGCCGGCACCATAGACTGGGACGGAAGCCGCGGGAATATCTGCCTTTTGCAATGCTTCCATCAGCATTTCTGCCCACATGGCTTCTTTTTCAGTGAGAAAAACATAACTGGAATCCATCGTATTCCTCCTTTAAGGATATCGTCCTTTTATTTCCCTTGTCCCTGGGGACAGATGTCCAGCAGGAAACAGGCAGTGCATTTGGGGGAGCGGGCGGTGCAGATGTCCCGGCCAAAGTGGACGAAACGATGACAGGTGTCATTCTGATCGTCCGGGGCAATGAGTTTTTTCAGATCCATCTCCACCTGATAGGGGTCCTTGCTTTTGGTCAGCCCCAGCCGGCCGGAGATGCGGATGCAGTGGGTGTCGGCTACAATGGCCGGCTTGCCGAACAGATCTCCCAGGATCAGGTTGGCTGTCTTGCGTCCCACGCCAGGCAGCTTGAGCAGTTCTTCCAT
>JAHZHY010000293.1:0-6930 GCA_019420045.1 Clostridiales bacterium | reverse complement strand
CACTTTGCCCTCGTGGTTTTCCAGCAGAGCCTGGGCGCATTTTTGAATATCCATGGCTTTAACCCGGTACAGTCCACAGGGCTTGACCACTTCCATCAGCTCCGAAAGATCCGCTCCGGCAATGGCTTCCAGACTGTCCCAGCGGGAAAACAGTTCTTTGGTCACCACATTCACCCGGGCATCGGTGCATTGGGCCGACAGCCGGGTGGCAAACAAAAGCTCATAATCTTTCCGGGCCACCAGGGAACAGGAGGCAGGATAATGTTCTTTCAGGGCTTCCACGATCAGAGCCGCGCGTTCTTTTTTCCGCATAGCGTTTCACCGTCCAGAGAAAATATTTTGTCATATAGTGTCTCATCCCGTTTTGGGCAGAAAAGGTCGGGCAAAATGCACAGAGCGCCAGGGGAGCGCCTTGGGTATTTCGACGAAGAAAAAGGAGGAAACAACAGAAAAGCCTGTTTTTTTCATCCTGTGATGTGAAATATGCCCGAAAACAGGGATTTTAGCGGGAATGAGAGGATGGATTCCATTATAGCAAAGAGTTGAAATAAAAACAATTCAAGTATATAATGAAACCAAGGTTTCGGCCTTTGCTGAATGAAAATAAGGAGGTTGGATGCGCCATGTTTCGAGAGAATATGGATTTGGTGAAGCAGTTCGATCCGGAGGTGGGCCAGGCCATTGAGCAGGAATATAACCGGCAGCGCCGCAATATCGAGCTGATTGCGTCAGAAAACATCGTCAGCCCCGCGGTCATGGCGGCCATGGGCACTGTCCTGACCAATAAATATGCGGAGGGTTATCCCCGCAAGCGTTATTATGGCGGCTGTGAATGTGTGGATGTGGTGGAAAACAGCGCCCGGGAGCGGGCCTGCAAGCTGTTTTCTGCAGACCATGCCAATGTGCAGCCCCATAGCGGCGCCTCGGCCAACATTGCCGTTTATTATGCTCTGGTCAAGCCCGGCGACACCGTGTTGGGCATGAACCTGGCCAACGGCGGTCACTTGACCCACGGCAGCCCGGTGAATATTTCGGGTAATTATTATAATGTGGTTCCCTATAACCTGAATCCCGAAACCGAGACCATCGATTATGATGAGGTTCGCAGACTGGCCAAGGAGCACAAGCCCAAGATGATCATCGCCGGCGCTTCCGCCTATCCTCGGGAGATCCGCTTTGATATCTTCGCCGACATCGCTAAGGAAGTGGGCGCTTATCTCTTTGTGGATATGGCTCATATCGCCGGTCTGGTGGCAGCTGGTCTGCATATGAGCCCGGTGCCCTATGCCGATGTGGTGAGCACCACCACCCACAAAACTCTGCGCGGTCCTCGCGGCGGCCTGATCCTTTGCAAGGAAGAGCTGGCAAAGCAGATCGACAAGGCTGTGTTCCCCGGCACCCAAGGCGGCCCGCTGGAGCACATCATCGCCGCCAAGGCTGTCTGCTTCGGCGAAGCCATGAAGCCGGAGTTCAAGACTTATCAGGAGCAGGTTGTGAAGAACGCCAAGGCTCTGGCCGATGCGTTGCTCAAGGAAGGCTTTGACCTGATGAGCGGCGGCACCGACAACCATCTGATGCTGGTGGATCTGCGCAACTTCCATGTCACTGGCAAGGAAATGCAGAAGCGTCTGGACGAAGTGTATATCACCGCCAACAAAAACTCCATCGCCAACGATCCGGAGAGTCCCTTTGTCACAAGCGGCATCCGTATCGGCACACCGGCCATCACCACCCGGGGCTTCAAGGAAGAGGATATGCCTAAGGTGGCTGAGCTGATCAAGCTGGCTGCGGTGGACTTTGAGAATAAGGCCGATTATATCCGCAGCGAAGTGAACAAGCTGTGTGAAAAATATCCCCTGTTCGACTAAATGAGAAAGAGAAAGGGCGCAAGGCTGGGCCTTGCGCCCTTTTTGTTCCCTTTGAGAGGAGATGCCATGGAAAAACTACGAAATCTTCGCCGGGCCATCGGCTATGTGCTGCTGTTTTTGGTGATCCAGTTTGCCTGCACCTTGATAGCTAGCATAGGGGCGCAGGTATATTTTCAGGCCACGGCACCGGACCGGGCCACAGAATTGTATGATGCCTTTGCCGGCGATTACAGCACAGTGATTTTGCTGAGCAGTCAGGTACTCACCATTTTGATCATTATGGCCATTGCCAGGCTGCGGGGGATGCCTTTGTGGAATCTGGTGCAGGGCGGACAGAACATCGGGAGGCGTCAGGTGGCCTGTTTGCTGTTGGCCGGTGCTTGCGGTAATATTCTGACCACTGGCGCCATGGATCTTCTGCCTTTGCCTCAGCAGCTGATGGAGTCTTACAACCAGGCTTCCCAAGGACTGAACACCTCTCTTTTGTGGGCTGATTTGCTGTCGGTGGCCATTTTTGCTCCACTGGTGGAAGAGCTGATTTTCCGGGGGCTGGTGCTTTCCCGGCTGCGGAAGGCCATGCCTGCCTGGCTGGCGGTGCTTCTGCAGGGGCTGGTGTTCGGTTTTGTTCATGGCCAGCTGGTGTGGATTGCCTATGCTACGCTGTTCGGTCTTCTGCTGGGATATGTGCGCCTGCGTACCGACAGCCTCAAGGCCAGCATTTTGCTCCATATGGGGTTCAATCTGTCCTCCTTCTTTATTGGGATCGTCTTTTATCTGGCTCCTCAGAATTTCCTGGGCCAGCTTTCGGTGACGCTGTTGGGCGGCGTTATGCTGGCTGGATTTTTGTCCATAGCGTTCCAGGGATTGAAGCAAGGGCCGGACGAGGAAGAGCCGTCGGAGTGGGAAAACTAAAGATTACAGAAAAAGTCCGCATCCATGGCGGGCTTTTTTCATTGGCCCAAAGGCAGATCGTCGGCCTGTCAGCCAAAGAACAAGGCTATTCAAAGGTTAAGTCTTCCTCACATAGGCCGGAAGCAAAGAAAAGTACGGCAGTCCAGGCAGCGCACCCGTTTTGCTTTTCCATGGCTGGGAGAGCTTGGAGGAAAGGATATTTGTATACCTTTTCCCTTGTGTCAAAAGGGAAAATAGGGTAAAATAAGCGGTGTATATCTGATATAGAGAGGGATGTCGGTTATTCGTATCAAAATTATGGCTGTGGCCTTTGACAATGTGACCATGGATGAGGCCGTGGGCTATGCCATGGAGCAGATCCAGAGCCGGAGCAAATGCATGGTGGTCACACCCAATGCGGAGATCGCCCAGGCCTGCGTCACCAATGACAAGCTGCGGGATATCGTGTCTCGGGCGGGATTGGTGCTGCCTGATGGGATCGGAGTGATCTATGCCTCCCGCATCCTTCGTCATCCCCTGAAGGGACGGGTGCCCGGAGTGGAGTTTGGAGAAAATCTTCTTTCCGCTTTGCGGGATACAGGCAAGAGTATTTATTTCCTGGGCAGCAAGCCGGGAGTGGCCGAAGAAGCAGCCCGGCGGATGCAGGTGAAATATCCCGGGTTGAAAGTGGCCGGATGCCATGACGGCTATTTTAAAGAGGACAGCGAGGCAATCGAAGCAGTGAATGCCGCCCATCCGGATGCCTTGTTCGTTTGCCTGGGTTCCCCCCGCCAGGAGTATTTTATCGATGAACATTTCCAGGAACTGAACGCCACTTTGATGGTGGGACTGGGAGGATCGCTGGATGTGTACGCCGGAAAAGTGGAGCGCGCGCCGGATATTTTTATCAAGCTTGGCCTGGAATGGCTGTACCGTCTTCTCAAGCAGCCCAGCCGTCTGGGACGCATGATGAAGCTGCCTCAGTATATGTTTGCGGCCTTCCGCTGGCGTATTAAGGGAGGACAATAGCATGATGCCAAAAGTGACTTTGCTTTCTCATACGCCCCAGCCGGAAAAGCTGGTGGCCGCCGCGGCCCGGATGTGCTATTCCGCCGCCAGTGCGGACACCATCTGGGAGGGGCTGGATGAGGAGAAAACTCAGAATTTTATCGATATGCTGGCGGAGATCGGCCACGAAAGCCCGGTGGAGCACGCCAGCTTCACCTTTGCCATCGAAGGGGTATCCCGCTCTTTGCTGGCTCAGATCACCCGCCATCGCATTGCGTCCTTCAGCGTGCAGTCCCAGCGGTATGTGCGGGAAAAAGCTTTTGAATATGTGCTGCCTCCTGCCATTGCAGAAGACCCCCATTGCCGGGAGATCTTTGAAAAGGCGATGGCGGAGGATCAGCGTCTGTATGATGAGTTGGCTGCGGCCCTGACAGAGCGGCAGGCTGCTCGCTTGGAAGAGCAGGGAATGGCGCCGGAAGAAGCACGGAAAGCGGCCCGGAAAATGGCCAATGAGGACGCCCGCTTTGTGTTGCCCAATGCTTGCTGCACCAAGATGATGATGACCATGGACACACGGTCCCTTTATAATTTCTTCCGCTTGCGCTGCTGCAACCGGGCCCAGTGGGAGATCCGGGAAGTGGCACGGCAGATGCTGGAAGAGTGCCGCAAGGTGGCGCCCCATCTGTTCCAGAAGGCCGGTCCGGCCTGCCTTTACGGTCCTTGTCCGGAAGGAAAAATGAGCTGCGGCAAAATGGCAGAAGTGCGCCGGTTGTACGGGGTGAAATGATGTCTGGAGAACTAATCGTTATCGAGGGCACCGACGGGTCAGGAAAATCCACCCAGTTTGCCCGGTTGTGTCAGCGGCTTCAGCAGGAGAAGATCGAGTTTCGCAAAGCAGTTTTTCCCCGGTATCACCAGCCTTCGGCGGCTCTTCTGGAAATGTATCTGGGAGGGACCTTCGGCACAAAGCCGGAGAGCGTCAACCCCTATGCAGCATCCACCTTTTTTGCGGTAGACCGGTACGCTTCCTATAAAACCGATTGGCAGGATTACTATCAAAAGGGTGGGCTGATGCTCTGTGACCGGTATACTACCTCCAATGCAGTGCACCAGGCCGCCAAGCTCCCACAGGAAGAGACCGGTCCTTTTTTGGATTGGCTCTTTGATTTTGAATATAATAAACTTGGGCTTCCTGCGCCCACTTTGGTGTTTTTCCTGGATATGCCGGCGAATCTGACATTCCAGTTGCTTCGCAAGCGCCAGGGGAATGAGGGGGATATTCACGAAAAAGATCATGAATATCTGCTCCGCTGCCGGGAAGGCGCCCTGGAAATTTGCCGGCGTTATGGCTGGCAGGTCATCTCCTGCGCTCCGGAAGGGACACCTTTGACTGTGGAACAGATCCATGAGAAGATCTGGGATCAGGTGCGCCATCGGCTGGGACAGACCAGTCAGTAATGGATCAAAACTGAAAGAGGAAAATGGTGAAATAATGCTTCCTTTCCGAGAAATTACCATAGAAGACAAGAAGCAGATCGAAGAAAAACTCAGCCTGGAACCGGCACGCATGACAGAGCGGTGCTTCACCGATATGTTTATCTGGCGCTGCCGGTACCGGACATTGTTTGCCATACAGGGAGATTTTTTGTATATGCTCTCCCTGGGAGAAGAAGCCCCGGAACTCACTTATCTGTTCCCTGTGGGAAAAGGGGACCGGAAAGTCGCCCTGGAAGTCATCGCCCAGGATGCCAGGGAACGGGGAAAGCCCTATCGGATTTTGGGCTGTACCCAGGCACAAAAAGAAGAAGTGGAAAATTTGCTCCCCGGCCGGTATGAATTTATTGAGGATCGGGACAACTTCGACTATATCTACCGCAGTGAGGATCTGGCCACCCTCAAAGGGAAAAAGCTTCACTCCAAGCGGAATTTCATCAATCGTTTTTTGCAGGAGCATAAAAACAACTGGCATTATGAAAAGCTGGACCCTGCAAAGCATCGGGATGAGATTTTGAAATTCCATCACCTTTGGTGTGAGCGTCACGATGCAAATACAGCCGATACCGTGGTTTATGAACATTGTGCGGTGTGGCAGGCCCTGGAGCATTATGAGGCTCTGTCCATGCGGGGCGGCGTGCTTTATGTGGACGGGCGTATGGCCGCCTTTACTATGGGAAGCCCCTCTTGCAGCGATGCTTTGACGGTGCAGATCGAAAAAGCCATGGCCGATATCCCTGGGGCCTATCCGCTGATCAATCGGGAGTTCATCGCCCATGAGGGGATGGATTTTCCCTATGTGAACCGGGAAGAGGACATGGGGATTGAAGGGCTGCGAAAAGCCAAGCTCTCCTATCGTCCCGTGGAACTGACGGCCAAATACCGCATGGAGCCTCTGCCATGATCCGGCTGGGGAAAAAAGAGGACCAAAACGGGCTGGAAGAGTTGTTTGATTTGTGCTTTCCTGGGGAAAAGGACTTTACCCACTGGTTTTTCCAGAAGGTCTGGAAGCCGGAAAACACCCTTCTCTGTGAGAAAGGACACATTCAGGCCATGCTTCAGCTTTTGCCGGTGCGGCTGCGCCAAGGGGAGAATCATGGTCAGGGCCTTTATGTATATGGCGTGGGTACCCATCCTGACTGCCGGGGCAAAGGCCTGGCAGGTGCATTGTTGGAGGAAGCTCGGAAAAAAGGAGCGGAGTGGGGAATCGACCTGCTGATGCTCATTCCTCAGGAGCCCTCTTTGTTTGATTATTACCGGCGCTTTGGTTACTGCAGTGCCTTTTGGATAGAGGAACGGCAGATCAAGGCATGCAGGGAAGAGGAAGACCTGTTGTCTGCGGCCCAACCGGAAGATCTGCCCCAGGTGGTGGAGCTTTACCGAAAGGCTTTGGGCTCTTTGCTTTCCGTGGACCGTACGCTGGAGGATTTTGCTATCCAGCAGGAGCTTTATGGGGATAAGGCCCTGGTGCTGCGGCGGAACGGTCGCCTCACGGCCTGGGGCTGCATCGAGCCTGTGGGAGAAACCTGGCGGGTCTGCGAAGCCCTGGGGCCGGACGCTGTGCGTCTGGCTGCTGCTGCAGTGGATCGGGTAGGGGCCGAAGAAGGACTGTGCCGGCTGCTGCCCCAAAACGATCCCAGGCCTTTTGCCATGGCGCTGCCTTTGACAC
>JAHZHY010000292.1 GCA_019420045.1 Clostridiales bacterium | reverse complement strand
TCATGGGGCAGCTGGGCATTTCCTCCACATCCCTTGTCACTTTGCTGGGTGTATTCGGCCTGGCTCTGTCCCTGGCTTTGCAGGACACCCTTTCCAACATCGCCGGCGGACTGTTTGTTCTCTACACCAAGCCCTTCAAAGTGGGAGATTATGTGGAACTCTGGGGCGTGGAAGGCACGGTGCAGCTCATCGGCTTTATCCACACCACCCTCACCACCATCGACAACAAGCTGATCTATGTGCCCAATGGCCAGCTGAGCAAGGACAAAATTATCAACTATTCCGCCCAGGGCCGCCGTCAGCTGGAAATGACAGTGGGCATCGGTTATGAGGACGACTCTGCCGCAGCCTGCCAGCTCATTGAGCAAGTGGTCTCCGCCGATCCCCGGGTAGACAAAACAGAGCCGGTGTTTGTGAAAGTGTGGGAATTGGGAGACAACGCCGTCATTCTGCGCATCCGGGCTTGGGTCCCCGGTGGAGATATGATCCCCACCCGCTGTGATCTATATGAGGCCATCAAAAATGCTTTGCAGAAAAACGGTTTCCACATTCCCTATCCCCAGCGTCAGCTCCATTTCCCCGAAAAAACACTGTAAAAGCAGCAAAAAGGAGACAGGCTGGAGCCTGTCTCCTTTTTCAACTTCAAAGTTATTTATGCTCTTTCAGCCATTCAATGGCGCACTGGGTGTACACAGCCGCACCATAGGGCAGAGCGTCCTCGCTGAACAGGACTTTGGGGTTGTGGTTGGAGATCCGCTTGGTTTTGTCGTCCACACCGGCGCCCAACCAGAAGATCTGGCTGGGGACTTTTTCGCCAAAGTATGCAAAGTCCTCGGAACCGGTGGCCCGGCTCTTTTTGGGGATCATCCGATCCTCGCCCACCACATCGGCGGCATAGCGCACCACTTCGTCGGTGAACTCAGGATCGCAGTACATAGCGGGAGAGGAGAAGAGCCACTCCACTTCGGCGTCGCCGCCAAAGACCCGAGCGGTGCCCACGCTGATTTCCTCCACACGCTGGCGGAGATGATTGATCAGCTCGGCGTTAAAGCCCCGCATGGTGCCGTTGAGCACACCTTCCGAGGGGATTACATTGGTAGCCCCATCGCCGAAGAGCATGGAACCCACGGTGAGGGTGCACTGCTCGGCAGGATTGACCTCCCGGGCCAGCAGCTCCTGGAGAGCCAGATAGATATGTACCCCGATGTTGATGGGGGAAATACCGCTGTTAGGAGCGGCGCCATGGCATCCCTTGCCCTTTACATGGATGCTGAAGCCATCGGCGGAACCCATAGTCAGGCCCTTGCCGTAATCCAGAGTACCCACATCGGCCATGGAGCCCACATGGATAGCAAAAGCGGCGTCCACATGGGGATTTTCCAGCACACCGGCCTCGATCATGGCCTTTGCGCCGCCGAAGGTCTCTTCGTTGGGCTGGAAGCAGATCTTCACAGTGCCTTCGATCTCGTCCTCATGCTCTTTCAGCAGCTTGGCTGCACCCAGCAGCATGGCCATATGCAGGTCATGGCCGCAGGCGTGCATGGCGCCGGGGTTCTGCGAAGAAAATTCCAGTCCGGTGTCCTCGGGCATGGGCAGTGCGTCCATATCACCCCGGATCAGGATGCACTTGCCGGGCTTTTTGCCTCCGGCCAGCACCACCAGACCACACTGGCAGATCTCCTGCACCTGATAGCCCATGCCTTCCAGCTGAGCTTTTACATATTTCACGGTCTCAAACAGCTCGTTGCGCACTTCCGGATGACGATGGAAATGCCGCCGGTTTTCCACCAGCTCGGGGACCAGCTGATTGGCCCGTTCCAGATATTTGTTCATTGGTCAATTCCTCCCTTTCTGAAAAGGCCCTGAAGGGCCATATTCACCGTCCTTTATTATATCAAACCTGTCCCCGGAGGCGATGCCAAAAAAATTGATCTATTTTCGTGCATTTTGCCCGATACCCGAAAACAAAGTCCCCTGTGCAAATCGCCGGAAAAACGGCCCTTCTCTTCACCGATTTGTCAAAAAGTCCAAAGGGTTATTGAAATCCCCGAAAGCGGCGTTTATACTGTATTCGTTGGTTTGTGTCCCAAAAATCTTATATAAAGGTGGTAATGCCCCATGAATAAGGCAGAAGCGATCCGCGTCATCGACGAAAAGCAAGCCCTTTTGGACGATGTGAACGACAGCATCTGGGAATATGCCGAAACCGCTTTCCAGGAATTCAAGTCCATGGATAAGCTCTGCGAAGCGCTGGAGCAGGAAGGTTTCAAAGTGGAAAAGGGCGTGGGGGATATTCCCACCGCATTCACCGGCACCTATGGCCATGGTAAACCGGTCATCGGCCTTCTGGGTGAGTTTGACGCTCTGTCCGGCCTGAGCCAGGTGGGCGGCTGCCCGGAAAAGAAGGCTCTGGTTCCCGGCGCTGCCGGTCACGGTTGCGGCCACAACTGCCTGGGCACTGCTTCTCTGGCAGCGGCCATCGCTGTGAAAAATTATCTAGAGCACAATCCCCAGGTCTCCGGCACTGTGATTTATTTCGGCTGCCCCGGTGAAGAAGGCGGCTCGGGCAAGGCTTTCATGGCCCGGGAAGGCGTGTTCAAAGATCTGGACGCCGCCATCACCTGGCATCCCGCCAGCACCAACAATGTGACCAGCGGCTCCTCCCTGGCCAACTATCAGGTGAAATACCGCTTCTACGGCACCTCTGCCCACGCCGCAGGCGATCCCCATCTGGGCCGCTCCGCTCTGGACGCTGTGGAGCTGATGAATGTGGGCGTGCAGTTCCTGCGGGAGCATATGATCGATGAAGCCCGTGTTCACTATGCCATTCTGGACGCCGGCGGATATTCTCCCAATGTGGTGCAGCCCTATGCCGAAGTGCTTTATCTGATCCGTTCTCCCAAGAACTCTCAGGTGGAAGAGCTGTATCAGCGGGTGAACAAAATCGCCCAGGGCGCTGCTCTGATGACCGAGACCCGCATGGAAATGGAATTCATCAAAGGCTGCTCCAACACCATTCCCAACAATGTGCTGGAAGCCCAGCTGTATGAGAACTTCAAGGAGATCGGCGTGCCCAAGTACACCCCGGAAGAGCACGAGTTTGCCCGCCAGGTCATCGCCCATTACGAAGCCGGTCCCAACGCCATGGACGGCGCTGCCGGCACTACCAAGGCCTGGGGCAAGGAACTGGCTGAGTACCAGGCTGAGCACGGCGTCTCCCTCAACGACTTCCTGCTGTCCCTCCAGTCCTATGACAAGGCCAGCGCCGGTTCCACCGATGTGGGCGATGTGAGCTGGAACTGCCCCACCGCTCAGATCCATGTGGTGACCACCGCCGCCAAGACCCCGGGTCATTCCTGGCAGTTCACCTCCTGCAACCGCACTTCCATCGCTCACAAGGGCGTGAATTGTGCCGGTAAGGTCATGGGCGCCACTGTCATCGACCTGATCGAAAACCCGGAGATCATCAAGAAAGCAAACGAAGAGTTCCTGGAGCGTCTGGAAGGGGAAACCTATAAGTGCCCCATCCCCGCAGGCATCAAGCCCCAGGCCATCAACCCCAAGAAATAAACAGAGTGCATCAAAAAACGGCTTCCCGATGGAAGCCGTTTTTACATATCGAAAAAGTGACTTTCGCCACTTTTTCGAATTTTTGCAAGGGGCTGCGTGCACGCCTTTGGCGCACACTTGTCCCTTGAGAAGTGCAAAAACCGACGCACAGGTCGCCGGTTTTTGCGAATTGGTTAAGAGTAGTACGCAATTTCCTATGACTATACAGGTTTTGAACAATCTAAAATAGCTTTCCCAGGGAAATCTATTTTGACATATTTTTATTTTTCTCCCAGCTTGGGCAAACGCAGAGCCAGAAGCCAGGCGCTGCTGAGAAGCAAGAAGGCTCCCAGGGACAAAAGATCTCCCACAGTAAAATGGATATGCCCCTGGGTGAAGGCCGGCAGCAAATTGTCACTGCACAGCACGGTGACCAGCAGATAGATACTGCTCAAAGAGGCGAAGAGCACCAGCCGGGGACGATCCTTGCCAAAGAAAAAAGCCACTGCACCATACAAAGTGAACATCACGGCGATATAAGCAAACAGCTCTGTGGCAAAACTATACACCAAGGGGTTTGCATTGTTATCCCGATAAAACACCAAAAGGGAAAAGGCACTGTAAAACACAGGAAGCAGCAGGCACACCTTGGCCCCTTCTCCTTCTTTGTTCTTGGCCAGCAGCCCGGCCAGAAGACCGCCACCGCAAAGAATAGCAGCCAGAGCTTTCACCAATGTGAGGGCTCCGGCACTTTCTCCGGCCAGAGAGAAGAAATAGGCTCCACCGGACAATGCAAAGAGCAGCGCTGCCCCGGCTCCCAGCAGCCGGTAGCCCATGGCC
The DNA here is from genome assembly GCA_019420045.1 of Clostridiales bacterium. GTDB lineage: Bacteria > Bacillota > Clostridia > Oscillospirales > Butyricicoccaceae > Pseudobutyricicoccus. Next base: position 357 of record JAHZHY010000292.1, on the reverse strand, counting down.
TTAGGGCCTTTGATCTCCACTTTACCCTCTTTCCCAAAAAGAATACCGGTGGCCAGAAACAGCAGCTCCACCAAGGCCGCAAAAAAATAGATCCCATAGATCCAGCTGTGGGAGGATGCGATGCCGGTCTGAGGGTCCACCGTTTTCCCCACCATCTGATACCGGAAAAAAGCGGTGATGAGCCCGGCCGCCACAGGGGGCAAAAACAAAAGCAATTTCTTTATTTTCATGTTGAAATACTCCTTCTTCTGGGTCTTTCCAATACTCTGAGCAGTATCATCATAGCACAAAGGCGGCAAAAAGAACAGGGATATATGGCTTCCCTTCGGAATAAATATGGGAAAAGGACCTGGAAAG
>JAHZHY010000291.1 GCA_019420045.1 Clostridiales bacterium | reverse complement strand
GGTTCGGGATCGATGGTCTCGGTGCGCTGCATCCCATCCATGAAGGCCAGGTATTCTTCCTTGGTCATGGGAGCCTTGTAGTGCTCGATGTTTTCCTTGGCCTTTTCCGCGCCATTTTTCATCAGCCGGTAGGCAGTGAGGGCGAAGATCTTGGCGGTGACCACATAGGCCAGATACTCGTCTTCCACCCGCACATCCGGGTTGTGGAGGTTGCCCACATAACCGCCGGTGGCAAAATGGACCAGCGGCATCAGGGTAGCCACATCGCCGAAGTCATCGCTGCCGGTGGCATGGGTCAGCATATCCCGGCGATGGTGATAGGGGCCCATGGCGTCCAGATCCTGGAGAACGCTTTCTAGCACCTGGGTGTCCGGGTTGACCACGCCGGACATATAGCCAGCCATGGTTTCGATGGTGACGCCGCAGCCGGTGGCCATGGCGGCGGCCTTCAGGGAGCGGTCCACCTTTTTGGCGGCGTCCAGATAGGCCTCGGGGGTTTTGCCCCGGACGGAATACTGCATGGTCACATGATCGGCGATCACATTGACGGCGGTGCCGCCGCCGGAGATAAAGCCGTGGACCCGCACAGTGTCCTCATCCCGGAAGCTCTCCTGCTGCAAAGCGATGTTCACCATGGCCGAAGTGGCAGCGTTCAGGGCGTCGATGCCCTCGTGAGGGGCGTCGGCGGCGTGGGAGGAACGGCCCTGGAAGGTGACGGTCTTATTCACAAAGCCGTTGCTGCTGCTGTTGTAAATGCCGTAATCGGCGCCGGGGAAGGTGTGGTGGCCCAGGGCGATCTGGATATCGTCAAAGGCTCCCAGGCGGATCAGCTCGCATTTGCCGCCGCCGTAGCCCAGCTTACCTTCCTTCATCAGCTGGGATTTGAACTCGATGTCTACAAATTCTTCAGCCGGCACTGCCATGAAGCACAGATTGCCTCCCATGGCCTCAGCCACTTCCGGGTCGCAGAGGGCCATGGCTGCACCCACAACGCCGGTAAGCTGGGCATTGTGTCCGCAGCAGTGGGAAGCGCCGGTTTCGCTCCAGGCGTCGGGATGATTGGGAATGGGCAGGGCGTCCATCTCACCGATCACCGCCAGGGTGGGGCCTTCCTGGCTTCCCTTGGGCTTGAGATAGCTTTTCACGCCGGTGATGGCCAGGCCGGTCTCACAGGTGAGACCCAGTTTTTCCATCTCCTCCACAAATTTCTGGCTGGTGCGGTGCTCCTTGTATCCCAGCTCGGCATGGCAGAAGATATCCCGGCCAAAGGCCATGATCTCGTCCTTTTTGCTGTCGATGATCTGACAGATTTTTTCTTCGATCCGATCCATTGGTTTTTCTCCCCTTTTTCTGCCCCGAAGGGCGATATATATACATTATACCGGATTTTCATACTACTTGTAAAGGGGCAGGGGAGTGTGATATGATAAAAACAGAACATTCGTTTGAAGCAAAGGAGGGGAGACCATGGACCGGCAGATTTTGCATGTGGATATGAACGGCTTTTATGCTTCGGTGGAGATGATCTTCCATCCAGAGGCCCGGAATGTGCCCATGGCGGTGGGGGGAGATGCTCAGGCCCGTCACGGCGTGATTCTGGCAAAAAATGAGCTGGCAAAGCAGCGGGGCGTCAAAACGGCGGAGACCATCTGGCAGGCCAGAAAAAAGTGTCCGGAACTGCTGCTTTTGCCCCCTCATCACGATTTGTATCACCAGTATTATGAGAAAGCCAACGCCATTTATCGCCGGTTTACCGATCAGGTGGAGCCGGCCAGCATCGACGAAAGCTATCTGGATGTGACGGGGCGCCAGGTTTTGTTTGGAACAGGGGAGGAGATCGCTCACCGCATCCGCCGGGCAGTGAAGGAGGAATTGCAGCTCACCGTTGCGGTTGGGGTGTCCTTTTGCAAGACCTTTGCCAAAATAGGAAGCGACTTGAAAAAACCTGACGCTGTCACCTGTATTCCCCGGGAAATGGTGCCGGAGATTCTGTGGCCTTTGCCCATTGAACAGATGCTGTCGGTGGGGGCCGTGACGGCGGCCCGGCTGCGGCAGAAGGGCATCGGCACCATCGGCGATCTGGCCCGGCAGAGCAGGGAAACACTGGAAGAGATGATGGGCAAACATGGAGCCAGCCTGTATCTGGCGGTGCACGGCCTGGAGGAGGAGCCGGTGCGCCGCTGGGGTGAGGGGGAGGACCCCAAGTCCATTGGCCGCAACCGCACCTTCCGTCAGGATGTGGTGGGGGATGAGGCGGTACGCCGGGAACTGCTGGCTCTGTGCGAGGATGTGGCCTGGCGGTTGCGGCGCCAGGGGCTGCGCTGCTGGGGGGTGCAGGTGACCATCAAAGACCCTCAGTTTGTCACCATCGACCGCCAGGGCAAACTGGACGAGCCGGAAAATGCCATGACACCTTTGTTTCAAGCGGCCTGGCAGGTCTATCAACGCTCCTGGAAGGGGAACAAGCCCATTCGGATGCTGGGGGTCACCGCCATCCGCCTCACCCGGGAAGCAGGGCAGATGAGCCTGTTTGACGATGGGAAAAAGGAAAAACTCAGCCAGTCCATCGACGGCATATGGGACAAATTCGGTCCGGGCGCCATTCGCC
>JAHZHY010000029.1 GCA_019420045.1 Clostridiales bacterium | reverse complement strand
AAAACTAGGTTTTTCCCCGACCTTTTTCGCGCCCCAGGCGGGGTCCGGTGGCCGGACGGCCATACTGCGCTCCCGCGCTGGGCAACACAACCAACCTAATACATAAGAAAAGCTCCCCCATCAGGGGGAGCTTCTTTTGCACTTTGCCAGGATTGCACCGCGGCCCCTTCCGGGGTTGGCTCGCCAGCCCCGGAGCAAGAAGGCTAACAGCGCATTCTCACCGGAGACAGGAACGGGTGCAGCGTCACGCTGCTAGAACAGACGGGCGATTTCGTCCAGGGGATGGACACCCACCATGCGCTCGGTGGCTTCGCCGTTTTCAAAGAGGATCAGGGTGGGGATGCTCATCACCCGGAACTTCCGGGCGGCTTCCGGGTTCTGGTCCACATCGATCTTCACGATCTCGCAGTTTGCAGGCAGCTTCTCCGAAAGCTCTTCCAGCATGGGGGCCAGCATCTTGCAGGGGCCGCACCAGGTGGCGAAAAAGTCCACCAGCACCTTCTTGCCCGGCTGGCGGGTCACTTCATCAAACTGATCCTGAGTAATGTGCTTGACTGCCATAAAAATATCCTCCTTTTTTCTTCGGGGCGTTTCTTTCATAAAGTACACGAAATTCATCTACATTTCTACTGTAACAATCATACTACCAGTTAGCCCCTTTGTCAATAGCTTCCCCCAAAAAGGGTGAAAAATTTTCCTTGGGGGAAGAGAAGGGAGTTTTCCATGAAGCCGATTTGTGGTACAATAATGCAAAAGCAACATCCAAGGAGGAACTGGTTACGGAACTATTTTTCCCTGAACTGTCAAAAGAAGAACTGCTGCGCCTGAGCAGTCTGGCCCTGGCCCATGTGGGCGACGGGGTCTATGAACTTCTGGCCCGCACCTATGTGGTGGGGCAGAAGGGAGGGCTTGCCCGGCAGATGCACCAGCGGACGGTGGAACTGGTGCGGGCTCCCACCCAGGCCCGGGCCATACGAGGGCTTTTGCGGGAGGAAGTGCTCACCGAGGAAGAAAAACAGGTCTTTCTCCGGGGCCGCAACTGCCATTCCCACGCCGCCCCCAAAAGCGCCTCCCCGGAGGACTATGCCCACGCCACCGGCCTGGAAGCTCTGTTCGGCTGGCTTTATCTCACCGGGCAAAAAGAGCGGGGCTGCCTGCTGTTTGAGCAGATTCTTGCCATGAACCCCTGGAAAAAGGAGGAATAACACCATGCGAAAGACCCTGGAAAATCCCAAAGTCAGCCTGATGCTGGATTATCTGCTCATTGTGCTGGGCTCCTGCGTGTTTGCCTCGGGCATCGCCATCTTCATCAAACCGGCCATGATCTCCATGGGGGGCGTTGCCGGTATCGCCCTCATCGGCAACTACCTCACCGGCCTGCCTCTGGGCGTGGCCAGCATTGTTTTGAATGTGCCCCTGTTCATCTTCGGCTACAAACTGCTGGGCCGGGAATTTTTCTTCAAAACCATCGTGTCCTCGGTGTCCTATTCGGTGTTCATCGATGTGGTGGGGCCCTTTTTGCCCCTGTTCGAAGGGGACCGGCTGCTGGCGGCTCTCTATGGCGGCATCATCCTGGGCGCCGGCATCGGCATGGTGTTCAAATGGGGCGGTACTTCCGGCGGCACCGATATCCTGGCCAAGTACCTGAATGTGAAGTTCGACATCAGCATCGGCAATGCAAACCTGGTGATGAACGGCCTGGTTATCATCGCCTGTTCCCTGATTTATAAGAGCGTGGAAAGCGCCCTGTATGCCATTATTGTCCAGTATCTCACCGGCGTGATCATCAACGCCATGGTGGACGGCTCCGACCGGCAGAAGGAAGGGCTGATCATCACAAACAAGCCCGATGAAATGTCCCGGGCCATCCTGGAGAACCTCCAGCGTGGCTGCACCGGCTTCGGCGGCAAGGGAATGTACACCGGCGAGGAAAAGACCGTGCTGATGGTGGTGGTGCGCCGCCACGAGATCTCGGCCCTGAAAAAGCTGGTGCATCAGGTGGACCCGGAGTGCTTTATGCTCATCTCCGAGGTGAGCGAGGTCTTTGGCACCCATTTCAAAACCTACGACAAGTGAAGCCAGAGCCTTCGGTCCGGTGCCCGGACGGCCATACTCTCTTTGCCTTTCTGCATCGGGCCGGCCCGGCGCGGGAGCGCAATATGACCGCCCAGGCACTGGGCCGCTGCCGCGCCCGGCAATCAAACGAAAGCCGGTTGTATGCCACCGGACCAAAGAAAAGCCCCCTTTACACAAGGGGGCTTTTGTTATGCACTTGGCTAGGATTGCACCCCGGGTCCGGTGTCCGGACGGCCATACTCTCTTTGCTGCCCGGCATACAACCGGCCCCTTCTGTGGCACCCGGCCAGGACTGCACCCCGGCTCCTTCCGGTGTTGGCTCGCCAGCACCGGAGCAGGAATGCCACCAGCGCATACAGCCTTCAGCGAGTTTTGGGCGTCCC
>JAHZHY010000290.1 GCA_019420045.1 Clostridiales bacterium | reverse complement strand
GGGGAGGCTCTGCCGTCACCTGCTGCACGGTGTTGACGATGCAGCCGCTTTCTTTTCCTTCGTGGGCGCTGCTGATGAGATAAAGCCCGCAGCTCAGCTGATTGAATGCTTTCAGATCCATAATACCATCCTCCTGTTTTTCTCTTGGAATCGGTCTATCCAAAAGTATACTTTATAAGTATACTTTTGTCAACATTCTTCTACCTCTTTTCCCCACCGCATAGACTGTCATAGACAGACCACGGGGAAGGAGGGGTTCATCCCCCATGAAAAAGGCTCGGAAATTTTTGCTCAACACCTTGATCCTCACCGCCACATCCCTGTTCCTGCGCACGCTGGGCATGGGATTTTCGGTATACATCTCCAACAAGATCGGTGCCGAAGGGATGGGCATCTATCAGCTCCTGCTGTCCATCTACTCCTTCGGCATCACCCTGTCGCTGGCCGGGGTGAGTCTGGCCACCACTCGCCTGGTGACCGAGCAGCTGACCCGCTCCTCCGCCCAGGGAGCCCGACGGGCGGTGTTCCGCTGTTTTCTTTACAGCCTCGCAGGGAGCCTACTGGCCGCCTGTCTGCTCTTTCTGGGCGCAGAGCCCATTATCAACGCCTGGTTCCATGGGAAGATCTCTCCCCTGCCTCTGCGTCTTTTGGCCTTGAGCCTTCCTTTTATGGCCGGGGCCGCCGCTTACAGTGGATATTTCACCGCTGTGCGGCGGGTGGCAAAAGGTGCAGCCGCCCAGGTGCTGGAACAGCTGAGCCACATGGGCATCACCGTGGCCTTTTTCACCTGGATAGCGCCTCAGGGGCTGGAAGCGGCCTGCCTGGCCCTGGTCATCGGTGGAGCTTTATCGGAAGTTTGCTCCTTTTTCTGCCTTCTTATACTCTATCGTCTGGACAGCCGCCGTCTCATTGGTTCTGCTCCAGCGAGCGGTCCTGCTCTGCACCAGATCCTTTCCATCTGTCTGCCGGTGGGGCTCAGCTCCCTGGTGCGCTCGGCTATCAACACCGCCAAACAGGTAATGGTCCCCCTGGGGCTGGAACGCTACGGCCTGTCCTGCCAAACAGCGCTGGCCCAATATGGGCTGATCCGAGGCATGGCCATGCCCATTCTCCAGTTTCCCTCTGCCCTTTTGGCTTCCTTCAGCGCCCTGCTCATCCCAGAGCTGGCCGAAGACCACATCCAGGGCCGCCGAGGCCATATCCGCTATATCGTCACCCGGATCTTCCGACTGTCCTTGCTCTTTTCCATCGGCGTCTGCGGCATCCTGCTGTTTTATGCCCAGGACATCAGTCTGGCCATTTACCAGGACCCTCAGGTGGCCCACTTTCTCCGCATCCTCAGCCCCATTGTGATGATCATGTATCTGGACGACATTGTAGACGCCATGCTCAAGGCCATGGACAAACAAAGCCATCTGGCCCGGATCAACATCGCCGAAGCCATGCTTTCCCTGGGCCTGCTGGCTCTTCTGCTTCCTTCCACCGGAATCTATGGCTATCTGCTGTGTTTGTTTTTCAGCGAGATCTTCAACGGCACTCTGAGCATCCGCTGCCTTCAGGACACTGCCGGGTTTTCTCTCCAATGGAAAAAATGGATTCTGGGTCCGGCCCTCTGTATGGCCTGCTCCTGCTTCACCATACGCCTGCTGATTCCCGCCTCTTTCATTCCGGCCATCCTGCTCACCGGACTTTTTTATATTTTTCTTCTTTTCCTCACCGGGCACCTGACCCAGGAAGATCTGCGGGTATAGAAAAATAAAAAAGCACCGCATCCAAAGGATGCGGTGCTTTTTTCCATGGTGGAGACAGTTGGGCTCGAACCAACGACCTCTCGCGTGTGAGGCGAACGCTCTAACCAGCTGAGCTATGCGTCCTAATA